>CALHGI010000618.1 GCA_938029995.1 uncultured cyanobacterium
TTCCAGCGAAGACGACGCCAACCCAGTCATCTGGGCCAGAAAACGCATCAAACGAATGTTTGACCTATAGCCGATTGAGGCGTTCAACCGCCCTAGGCCTGTTGCATACAACGTCGCAGATTAAACCCTCTCAAGGCTCCGCAGCACCAAGCTCTTTGAGAACGGCGCGTAATCCGCCACTAAGTATTAGCTGCCACCCACCCAACTATCACCAGCCCAGCGACTGAACCTAATCTTGGTCGTCACATACCAAGGCCACTGGTAATGCTCAGCGATCAGCCACAGCACGATGCCAGCGTGGGCCAACAACGTAGCCATTGTCCAAATGAGAGAAAACTGATTGATCCCACCACCATCAATGGGAGGAAACATATAGTTAGACAGCAGCACTAATACAGCGGGCAAACAGGCAATGGCTAGGGCAAACATCCAAACAACTACCACAGCATGACCCTCGATACGGCCATTCTTTCTCCAACGCTGCCCCGTCCAAAACCAAACCATGGGCTGGACACTATCTAACATTTGCAGCGACTGAGACTCTAGATTAGCTGTAAAAATATGTCGACAGAAGCTGCAGGCAAATGCATCGGTCAGGGTCAGCACTGACAGTTCGCCATGACAACAGACAGGGCAAGTGTAGGTGTCTTGATAAGTCAGGGCACGTAGCGAAGAACCGCCAGAGGACATCTGAGCTGAAAAAGAACGGGGCTGAGAGCTCATGAAACAGATAAGAAGGGATTGCTCTCTACCAAATATGCCAACTGACGAAGACAAAAATCGAATCCGCTGCTTTTCTTAATACGACCTAGGGGCTCAGGCCACCCGCTTAATAGACAGCAAAAAACCACCGCCTTTAAACTAAAGACGGCGTTTCCTACCTAAGACTAATAGACATAATAAACTCAGCGTTTCTTATCGCAGACCAACGAACGCCGAGCTGACTTAAGGAAATGTCAGGAAACCCCAACAACTATTCAAAGCTATTCACACCCCCTAGCCTTGAGTTGGAGTAATAGGGCATCAGCTTCAGCCTGTAGATGCAAAACTTCAACCTGAATATTGGGTTGATATGGGTAGCTTTTCATCTCAGCTAAATAGATTTTTTTATCATCAGAGGCTGGTCGAGTCTCACGGATGGAATCGTTTGTACTCGCAACAGACTCAGTAATTGTTTTATTCACAGAAGAAATAGGTGTCATATTATTTGTCGCTAGTAGTAATTACTCAGCGCAGTGTGACTAGGATTGTATCCCAAAAGTTCCACTCATAACTTCATCAAAAGATACCAATATTTAATCTGTCACACTGGCTTTACTGGCAAACCGTGAGTTTTTTCAGTGTAAATACCTAGGACTGAAATACGTAAACCCTTTAAGGAGAAGGCTTATGGGGTATTGAGCAACACCTTTTTTAGCATGACGTCCCTGGCCTATTTAACATCCTGATGGGTACCCAATGAACCGGCTGATGGAACTGGTCTACTATGGCTGCTTGCCCATGAAGCCACGGGCGCTCGACGACTATAGCCATCACGTTTGTCCAAGGCAGGCAATGACAGCCGCTATGCCCCAAGCTCCAATAGCTGGTGGCAAGGGTAGCAGCCAGGGGTTTTAGTCAGCAGGTTTAGCAGTTTGGTCTTTGGCTAGCAGGTCAATGGTATCTCCCAGGGCTGTCGTTAAGCTTTGGCGAGTCTCTTCGTGGGCCGATTGTTCAATCTTAAGAGCGTTGGAGAGCTGATCGCAGAGGGTCAGGGCATCCGTTAATTGAGATCGCAGCTCGTCGACTGAGTCTACCTGGTTCACTCCAGCTAACGCCTGGTCCAGCTGAGGGGATGATTCACCATTTACAGGTGCCTGCTGAAACATACTCAACTGATTAGCCAATGCGCGAATCCGCGTTTGACTTCTCTCCGAATCATTCCGCCGCTGTTCGGACTCAGATTCATATAGCCTGCGCCAATTGGCAGCACTGGCGTAGGCTTGATCCCGTTCTTGACCAAGGGCCTGTAGCTGCTGCTGTAAAGTTTGAATCTCTGCTAACCACTGAGATACTTCGTTAACCATGGGCGCTGTCCACGACAGTTGACTATGACATTAAGTGACTATGACCTTGAACACATTAGCTTAGAAAAATTGTATCCTTCCCCCCTAGAGATGGGCCGCCAATATGAACGAGCAACAAACCTAGGCATCAAAACTTTTGCCATAGAGTTCAGGATATAGCCTTTTTTAAAAAAGGGAAAACCGATAGCCAATCGCTGCATGGATATAGCGCGTAACTGCACCCATAGCCATCATAATTTTCAGCTGCTAGCCATCGAACGATGGGTGCCAAGCAATGGGCGATCTCCCTAGGCAAAAAAAAGGCAGTGCCTCAGCACTGCCAACACATATGGGGTTAAAACTTAGAGCAACTCGCCAAGGAACCTTAGCCGAGGGCGGCTGCACCACCCACTACTTCCAGAATCTCCTGGGTAATAGCGGCCTGACGTGCCTTGTTGTAGTCAAGGGTTAAGGTTTTGACCAATTCACTAGCGTTTTCACTAGCATTGTTCATCGCCGTCATCCGAGCCGCTAGCTCACTGGCAGCAGATTCTTGCAATGCTCGCAAAATCTGATTGTTCAGATAGAGGGGCAACAGTGCATCCAGAATTTGAACAGGGTCCTGTTCAAAAATCATATCCTGGGGCAACTGCTTCTCCTGGGTTTCTACCGCTGAGCGCTCAACCTTAAACTGACCACCGCGACTGGTAAGACGGAAGATCTCATCTTCCTTGTCTAGACCGGCAGGATCTAAGGGCAGCAACGTTTGAGTAACCGGACGAGAGCTAACCAGAGAGACAAACTTGGTGAAAATCAGCTCTACACGATCAACTTCTTCCGACAAAAACAAAGACAGGGCTTGGTCGGCAATTTTAGAGGCTTCTTCCGCAGTTGGAATCTGCTCTAGACCTTCAAAGGTAGAGTCGATGGGATAATTACGGTTCTTGAAATACTGAACCGCTTTACGCCCAATCAGAATCATCTGATAGCCAATACCCGCTGCTTCTAGTTCCTTGGCACGATTCTCAGCTCGGCGAATAATATTGCCGTTGTAGCCACCGCATAGACCACGGTCGGCTGAGACCACCACCAAACCAACATTTTTGACGTCGCGCGTCTGCAATAGAGGCAGGTTCGCATCTTCAAACTTTAGTCGGGTTTGAAGACCGTAAAACACCTGGGCTAAGCGATCGGCAAAGGGACGAGTCGCCTCCACCTGTTCCTGGGCTCGGCGAACTTTTGCCGCCGCAACCAGGCGCATTGCTTCAGTGATTTTTCGAGTATTTTTGACCGACTTAATGCGGTCACGAATAAACTTGAGATTAGCCATACGCGTTATTTACAGCCTGACTCCCCTCACTCCTACAAAAGGACGCAAGGGGAGCTAGACCAATGCCTCCTATGCCGCCATAAAGGACTGCTTACACTCAGCAATCGACTCTTTGATTAGGTCTTGGACCTTGTCGGTCAGCTTTTTGCCTTCATTGACTTCTTTCACCAATTCAGGCTTGCTGGTGTTGATGTAGTTACACAGCTCGGCAACTAGGGGAGCAACTTTCTCAACGGGGACATCATCAAACAGACCGTTAATACCGCCGTATACAACCGCGACCTGCTCATGCAAAGAGCGGGGGGAGTACTGGGACTGCTTCAGCAGTTCCCGTAGACGCACACCTCGTGCCAGCTGGTTTTGGGTAGCTGCGTCTAGGTCAGAGGCGAACTGGGCAAAGGCCTGGAGCTCGTCGAACTGAGCCAGCTCAAGCTTCAGCTTACCGGCCACTTTCTTCATGACCTTAGTCTGGGCTGCACCCCCTACACGGGATACGGAGATACCTGCGTTAATGGCAGGACGTAGACCCGAGTTAAACAAGTCAGACGACAAGAAGATCTGACCGTCGGTAATGGAAATTACGTTGGTGGGAATATAAGCGGAAACGTCACCTGCCTGGGTTTCAATAATGGGCAGGGCGGTCATGCTACCTTCACCCAACTCAGGGCTTAGCTTAGCCGCACGCTCTAGTAGGCGAGAGTGAATGAAGAATACGTCTCCAGGATAGGCTTCACGACCGGGTGGACGACGTAGCAGCAAGGACATTTGACGATATGCCTGGGCTTGCTTGGATAGGTCATCGTAGATAACCAAAGTGGCTTTACCTTGGTACATAAAGTACTCGGCTAAAGCGGCACCGGTGTAGGGAGCCAAGAACTGTAGAGGTGCAGGTTCGTTGGCACTGGCAGCAACCACAATGGTGTAGTCCATGGCACCGCGCTCTTCTAGAACGCCCACCACCTGAGCAACGGAAGCTGCTTTTTGACCCACGGCAACGTAGACGCAAACGACGTCTTGGTCGGCCTGGTTGAGAATGGTGTCGATTGCGATCGCAGTCTTACCAGTCTGACGGTCACCAATAATTAGCTCACGCTGGCCACGGCCAACGGGAATCATGGCATCAATGGCTGTAATTCCAGTTTGAAGAGGCTCATAAACCGACTTACGCGCAATAATGCCAGGGGCGGCTGCTTCTAGCAGACGAGTTTCGCTGCTAGCAATATCGCCTTTACCATCAATGGGACGGGCCAAGGCATCTACCACACGACCCAGCATGGCATCTCCCACGGGGACCTCAGCCACCTTACCGGTGGACTTAACCGAACTGCCTTCCTTAAGGTCGCGGCCAGTACCCATCAGTACCGCACCCACATTATCCTCTTCCAGGTTTAGGGCAATACCGATAGTACCGTCTTCAAATTCAAGCAGTTCACTGGACATAGCCTGATCAAGGCCATAGATGCGGGCAATACCGTCACCTACCTGGAGAACAGTACCTACATTGGATACCTTGACATCCTGGTCATACTGCTCAATCTGTTGCTGAATAATGCTACTGATTTCATCAGGTTTGATGCTTACCATGGGAGTTGCTCTACTAACTCAGATATCAACAAAAAATCAACTAAAACAATGCTCGACTAAGATTGGCGCTTATAAGATTAACGCTTAAAATATCCAGTCTTAACCACATCGCATTCCAAACACAGAACAAGGACATAACGTCCCTACCCTGACCACCCTAGCGAGAAGAAGCGCTACCCAACTGAATGCTGATACGCCGCAACTGACCTCGCAAACTGGCATCTATCACCTGGGAACCCACCTTGATGATGACGCCACCTAACAAATCAGAATCCAAAGATGTTTCCAACTCGACAGAGTTAGCCCCTGTCATAGCGACCACCTTCTGACGAATCGAATCCTTCTGGGAATCGGACAGGGGCACCGCAGAGGTGACATCAGCTAAAACAATTTGGTTCAGCTCACGGAACAGATCCTGATAACGCTTGCACATAACTCCCAAGAAGGGAATCCGGCCTCGGTCCACCAGCAGCATGACAAAGTTAAGCATTGTCGGATGCAGGTCTTCCCCCAGCACCTGTTGCAAAACACCCTTCTTAACGTCGGGCTTAGCAATCGGATTATCCAGTAGCTGAGTTAGCTGATCAGATGAGGCCAACACACTACGAATTGAGAGACAATCCTGGGCAAAACGGTCAGTTAAGTTACCGCTTTGAGCAATGGACAATAGAGCCTGAGCATAAGGGGCTACTAAGCCCTCAATCACCACGCTATCCTTCACAAGCTACCTCCCAATAGACCAATACTCTGATCAATCAGCTTTTGTTGAACCCCTTCATCCACATGGGACCGTAGCTGCGACTCAACCTTCTCAACCGCAAGAGAAGAGATCTGCTGGCGCAACTCAGCTACCACACGATCTCTTTGAGAAGTCATGTCTTGGGCAGCTTCATCCTTCATCCGCTGGATATCCTTGGTCGCCTGAGCCAGGATATTGTCTTTGGCTACCTTAGCGGCCGCCTCGCCATCAGACTTGATCTTAGCGGCGGCAGCCTGAGCCTGCGCTAAGTTCTTCTGCCCCTCAACCAGGGCCTTTGAAGCCTCTTTCTGGCGTTTTTCAACATCCTGAATAGCCGTCTCAATAGACAAACGGCGTTCGGACATGATGCCGCCTAAAAAGCTTCGTCCAAAGTAGACAATTAGGGCGACCAAAATAGAAAGGTTGATCAGGTTGGTTTCTAAAATATTGAAATTTAAACCGAACCCGCCTTCTTCGGTCGCCAGTAGCCAAAAGTTTTCAACCATAGCAATCACTGCGCGCCAATAATCCTTTAAAAATGTGGCTTCCTAAACTCAAGCGAGTCAAAAGGCCAAAAATGATGAGCTTAAGCAGCTCGAGCACCTAGCAGTTTGTCTAAAATCTGTTGACTCAAAACATCCACTTTCGACTCAAGAGCTTGAAAGGCCTCGCTTTTTTGTTGATCAAGCTCTCTTTGAACCTGCTCACGTTGTTGCTGGGCTTCAGACTGAGCCTGAGCGACCTGCTTATCAACAACTTCTTTAGCTTCAGCCTGAGCCTGAGCGATTAACTGCTGAGCCTGCTTACGACTGTCAGCGAGCTCCTGCTCATATTGTTTAGCCAGCTTTTCAGCCGACTCTAAATACTCTGCAGCGGAAGCTTTGTTATCGCGGATGTAGCCGTCGCGCTCATCAATCGTCTTCGAAATCGGCTTAAAGAAAACCGCATTCAGAAGAAACGTCAATAGTACAAATTGCAACGCCATTACAGGCAGTGTTGCGTCAAAATCAAACATTCTTAGATTTCCCTAAACCTGAGAACCCACCAAAACGCAAGAAAGTTGAAGAAAAAGAGTGTTTATCTACTCAAACCACGTGTCATAAAACACAATGTAGTTAGAGAGGGCACTACCTGAATAACAGTTGCGTTCCCAGTGGAAACACATTCAGATAGCACCCTTAACCCCAATTTTTCTTAAGCAAGGGGGTTGGCAAACAGAAGTACCAGAGAAATAACCAGACCGTAGATGGTAAGAGACTCCATAAATGCAAGAGTCAACAGCAAGGTACCGCGGATTTTACCTTCTGCTTCGGGCTGACGAGCAATACCTTCAACAGCTTTACCAGAAGCGTTACCCTGACCAATACCAGGGCCAATGGCGGCCAAGCCAACTGCTAGAGAAGCAGCGATAACTGAAGCAGAAGCAACTAACGGATCCATAATGTATTTCCTTTTCGGTATATACGAAACAAACAAGACTGAGAGTCAGTAAAAACAGGTATATAAATGACCTGCGAATAGAGGCGCTCTAGCAATAAACGCTAAGCATGTTCCTCGTGACCTTCGTCACCATGCCCTTCCAAAGCTTCGTGGATGTAAGCTGCCGCCAAGGTAGCAAACACCAATGCTTGGATAGCACTGGTAAACAGCCCCAACATCATAACGGGCAAGGGGACAAACAAAGGGACCAACAATACCAGAACCGCAACTACGAGTTCATCGGCCAAGATATTTCCAAAGAGACGGAAGCTCAAGGAAAGTGGCTTGGTGAAGTCTTCAAGAATTGCAATTGGCAACAAAATTGGTGTTGGCTCAATGTACTTCGCGAAATATCCTAAACCTCGCTTTTTAAACCCTGCATAAAAATATGCCAAGGATGTTAGCAAAGCTAGGGCAACCGTTGTGTTGATATCACCGGTTGGAGCAGCAAGCTCTCCTTCAGGAATTTCAATGACGTGCCAAGGGAGAAGGGCTCCCGACCAATTGGACACAAAGATAAACAGAAACAATGTGCCGACAAATGGCAACCAAGGACGGTACTCCTTTTCGCCAATCTGATTTCTAGCAATGTCTCTGACAAACTCAAAGACATACTCCATCAGGTTCTGCAAACCTTGGGGCACCCTCTGCATATTTCGGGTTGCCAATACTGAAGCAATCAGAAGCAGTCCAATCACAAACCACGAAGTCAAAAAGACCTGGCCATGGAGTTGAAGTCCTCCTAGATGCCAATAGAAGTGATTACCTACCTCCAGCTTCGCTAACGGCAACACATCAAAGTGCAGCAAACTTAGCATCTTAATTCAGGTTAGGTTGACCAAAAAAACACCAGATCAAATGATTAGCGACTAATACAGTCATCACATGCCCCAACCTATTAAGTCGTTGACAATGCCTTGAACATGTATGCGATGAGGGCGGCTTTATAGGTCAAGAAACCTAAAAAAATAGGGACGATTTGTAATTGCTCCACTTGGGTAGCGATTACTATTAACCCAATAAAAAGAGCAAGCTGATTCTTGCCCACTTTAGATTTTTGCCTGCCAAGCTGCGCAACACTCCTAGCCAACAATTTTAAGTAAACTACACCCGAACATGCCCCAATTAAATAATTGAGGGATGTGTTTAGGGAGTAGGCCATCCAAACCGAAATGAAAGTTACCACCATCAGTAGGAGCGTTAATAAAAGCAACTCGTTCTGAAGTTGGTAATACTCTTCCATTGAAGAGTGGGGCTCTGGGGAAATAAACCCAGTAGCCGACGCATCGGTACTAGCGACCTGCGCGTCATCTTTTTCATCCATAGATGAGTCTCTAAGAGGTTCGTCTGGCGAGTTCACAGAAATCACTTAAACCGGCCCGAGTAACTTACATTAGGGGTCGAAGCCCCTCCTGCAAGCCGAGAACAATCATATCATTTAAAGCTAACAATACTTAATACCGATCCCTCGGGCTTACCACAAATAAGTAGTTTTTTGCTACCCGTAGGATAAGCGTCCCTATCCAAATCCAATGCGATGGATAGATGGGTGCTCATCCTATGGGTAGCCCCGGGGTCATTTCTCTGGGGCAATCAACAGGACTAATTGCTTGGCTTGCAGGGAACGTACGTCGGCCAAGTCCAATGGTGCATCCTGCAGCACATCAGCCACTGTTTTGTTGCCCTCATTCGTTTCGCAGGCTTGTAGAAAGGCATATTCACCGTCGTTAACCGTGACCAACTGATAGTCAGGGTTAAAGAAGGAGCGGCTGGGCCAACCTGACAGACAAGGCGTCAGTGTGGGACAAGCCGACAGCAGCAACTGATCGTCCGACCAATCTATGTGAGGCAATGGGGGGCGCGCCAAGAAAAACTCATAGTGGGTCAGCTCAGGATCGAGCAGTTCAATCAGGCGATACTGGGCGCGCGGGGCCAAGGACTTGGCCCGTTCCATAACGTCAGGGGCCTTGGCGATCAATCGCTCTAGGTTCCAGTATTGAGGGTTGGAAAACCCGACGAAGTCTAACCCAGAAGCGTCGATCAGCTCAAAAAGGGTATCGACGGTATAGTCCACTTCTCGGGGATGGACGTACATATCGGCAAAGCATTCATCTTGATGATTTTCTAAGGCCCACCGCTCCTTGTCTCGTTTGACAATGCGATTATTTTCAGGCAGCGCATCAAACAATTGGCGGCCGACGGAAACACCGTCCCGATAGTCCCCACGCCGCTCCCCTTGCAGCATGGCTATGGCTTGTTGCATGAGGGAAATTTCCCAGCGACCTAAGGCGGCATAGACAAATATATGGAGTAGCCCACCGGGGGCAACCTTATGGGCTAAGGCTTGAATACCCCGGATCGGATCGGGCATATGGTGGAGCACCCCCACACAGTTGATCAGATCAAACTGTCCTTCGAGCTGGTCCACGTCATAAATGCTCAAGTTGTGAAAGTTCACTCGATCAGCCCCCGAGCGTTGGCAGCGTTCACGGGCCACATCTAAGGTGCCAGCGCTGAGGTCAATACCGGTCACCTGGGCCTGGGGATTTAAGTGCACCAAGTATTCGGTCCCTACGCCTGAGCCACAGCCTGCATCGAGAATTCTGACTTGCTCTGTGGCGGGCAGCTTACCGGTGCAAAAGTTATAGGCTGTCGGCCAATACCACCGCCAGTTATAGCCGGGGGGAGGTTCATCGAGGAAAGGTTCTGGGGGAAAGGGATAGGTGTCGTAAAGCTTAGCTACTGCTGCACTGACGGCAGCCTCATTTTCGGAAGTCATTTAATAGGTAAGTTTGAGTGCTCAGTTTTTTTTGAGTTTTGAGTTGTGCTAACCCGGACAGGGTTTATTTTCACGAAATCCTTCAGGATCAGTGCTTACAAGTTGCAAACGACCCTTTAAAACCCAAAGCTCTATGGGGTTAAGCCTGGCATTTTTTGGCCCACGCTTCGTAAATTCAAGTAACAAAACTTATCTTTACTCTCATTCACTTGCACACCGTCTTTTATGATGACTAGTGGGCTACTGACAAGATGTTACACAGTCTTGAGACAACCATCTTGGTGTTCCGTAATCGTTTTAATCTGGAACTGTCATAAAAGCCGATCAGCCCGCCGCGCTAACTGCTTGGTGTGAACCAATGCTCTAGATAAATTAGCTCTGAGTTACTTAGAACTTGGATCTGAGCAGCTCGGTGCTGAGGGAGGGGTCTGATGCAATCACCCATTGCAATCAATTATTAGAAGGGAGCCTTTGAAAAGGAATGACTGTAACTGCTAGTGGTGGAAGCTCCTTAGCGCGGCCACAACTTTATCAAACCTTACCGGTTACCACGATTACCCAGGCCGAGCAGCAAGATCGCTACATGGAAGGGGGCGAGCTGAGTGAGCTGTCTGACTTTTTTAAGTCAGGTCGAAAGCGCATTGCGATCGCACAGCTAATTACCCAATATTCAGAGCTGATCGTCTCTCAAGCCGCCAATCGCATATTTACCGGCGGCTCCCCCTTGACCTACCTAGAAAGAGTCGAATACGAGCCCGCATCCCAAGCGACCTCGGCAGACCAAACCGACTCTAGCCCAGAATCCTTTATTGAAAACGCCAACAGTGGCGGCCTTTTCTCAGGCCTCAGGGGCTTAGTTAGCAGCAGTGGCGACCTGGGAACCACTCCCCCTGGGTTTCGCCCCATTAACGTTGGCCGCTATGGTCCCAGAAACATGCAAAAGTCCCTCCGGGACATGAGCTGGTTCCTACGCTACTTGACCTACGCCTTGGTTGCGGGAGACCCCAATATCATTTCGGTCAACGTCCGTGGCCTCAGAGAAATCATCGAAGACGCCTGCTCTTCTGCCGCCACAGTGGTCGCCCTACAGACCATGAGAGCTGCCAGCATTGGATATTTTCGGGGAGATACCGAAGCCCAAGAGCTGCTCCGCTCCTACTTCAACGTTTTAGTTGAAGAATTCAAAGCGCCTGCTCCCTCCAATAAAATACGGCGGCGTCCATCCAAGGATCTCCAGGGTCTCCAGCTACCACAAATCTATTTCAACGCCTCCGAGCGCCGGCCAAAGTTCGTCATGAAGCCGGGCCTATCGACCGCTGAAAAAAGTTCGGTGGTAAAGGCCGCCTATCGTCAGGTGTTCGAGCGGGATATTAAACGGGCGTACTCCCTAGAAATCTCCGATCTAGAATCCAAGGTCAAAAATGGCGAAATCGCCATGAAAGAATTCATCCGTCGGCTGGCCAAGTCGCCCCTGTACCGGAAGAATTTCTTTGAGCCCTACATCAACAGTCGGGCTTTGGAACTAGCCTTCCGACATATTTTGGGTCGTGGTCCCAGTTCTCGCGAAGAAGTTCAACAATATTTCTCCATTGTTTCTGAGGGCGGCCTATCAGCCCTAGTTGATGCCCTCATCGATTCCAATGAATATGGCGACTACTTTGGCGAAGAAACCGTCCCCTACCTCCGTGGTCTGGGACAAGAGGCTCAGGAATGTCGCAACTGGGGACCTCAGCAAACTCTGCTGAACTATAGTGCCCCCTTCCGCAAAGTTCCTCAGTTCATCACCACGTTTGCCTCCTACGATCAGCCACTACCCGACCAGCACCCCTACGGTTCCGGTAATGATCCGCTGGAAATCCAGTTTGGAGCCATCTTTCCTAAAGAGAACCGTAACCCTAGCAGCAGCCCGGCGCCCTTCAATAAGGACACCCGTCGCATTTTGATTCGCCGAGGTGCAGGCATTGACAGCCAGATCAGCAACCCGGCGGCTCGCCCTAAAGCCCCCGGCACCTTAGGACCTAAGGTGTTCAAGCTCGATCAGCTCCCTTCAGGGAATGGAGCCAGCGTTAAGTTTGCCGAAAGTTCAACCCAAACGATCATTCGCGCTGCTTATCGGCAGGTCTTTGGCTGTGATATCTACGCCGGACAAGAACTGAAGTCCGCTGAAAATCGTTTAGAAAACGGCGATATTTGCCTGCGAGACTTTATTCGAGCCTTGGCCAAGTCTGCGGCTTTCCGTAAAACCTACTGGACCTCCCTGTATGTGATGAAGGCGGTGGAATATATTCACCGACGCCTATTAGGACGGCCCACTTACGGTCGCCAGGAAACCAACCAGTATTTCGACATTTGCGCCAAACAAGGGTTCTATGCCCTAGTGGACACGTTAATTGACAGCGACGAATACACCGCTGCCTTTGGCGATGACACCGTTCCCTATGAACGCTATGTCACACCGGCAGGCCAATCCCTCCGCAACCTGCGTGCAGGCACCGTCGGTGGCACTGGACTCAAGCCCGTCGAGAAACCCGCGGTGCCTCGGTTCGTCGAGCTCGGTGTTGCCAGCAGTCAACCCGGCGAAATTGAGCTTAACAAGCGCATTCTGCAAGGAGTTAACACTCGTCGAGTTCAGTCTAAGGTGTTTAAGCTCACCAGCCTGTTCGACAAAGCTAACCTCAAGCTGGTCACCCAAGCCGCCTATCGCCAGGTGTTTGAGCGAGATATTGCGCCCTATGTCATCAAAACTGAGTTTACGTCCCTCGAAAGTAAGCTGGGTAACGGTGAAATTAACTTGAAAGAGTTTATCGAAGGGTTAGGCTGTTCTGATCTCTATCAGAAAGAGTTCTATGCGCCCTATCCCAACACGAAGGTGATTGAACTGGGCACCAAGCACTTCCTAGGGAGGGCACCGCTCAACCAGGTTGAGATTCGCAAGTACAACCAGATTCTCGCCACCCAAGGCATCCGTGGCTTTATTCAAACCATGGTGGAAACACCTGAGTATGCTGAGTTCTTTGGAGAAGATACGGTTCCCTATCGTCGATTCCCCACCCTACCAGCCGCTAATTTCCCCAATACTGAGCGCCTGTATCAACAACTAACACGTCAGAACGACGATGTTGTTGTGCCCAGCTTCGTTCCTTCTGTGTCACCCACAGCCTCCATTGATACCTAGGGCCTTGTGTCTCCTAAGTTCGGTGTAAAGTGTTGCGCTATCTTCAATGGATAGCGCAACATTGCCCTAACAGAAATGGGCCATGCAATCTTGATGCATGGCCCATTTCTGCATGGTTCGACAGGACACAGGGGGGATTCCGCCTCGATTCTGAGGATTAGTGTTACAAAATATTGCGCATCGCCTTAGAAGGTTAACTGAATGCCGGAAAATACTATCGGAAGGCAGCTGAGCTGACATTAGGATTCATAGAATCTGGCCAATAACTAATCTGCTTCAATTACCGAATTAAGTGTTGCGCCAGCGCATAGGATTCGTGCTTGATTCGGAGTTAAAGTAAGTGAGGGCTACTTTACTCGCCTCTTGACTGAAGTGGGTAATGTTCAGCTCCTTGAAGGTGAAAGCCAGATCATTTGTCTGGTTATATTCTTTCGGAGGAATCCATAAATGAGTATTGTCACGAAATCTATCGTGAACGCAGATGCTGAGGCTCGCTACTTGAGCCCCGGCGAACTAGATCGCATCAAGGGTTTTGTTAGTTCTGGTGAGCGTCGTCTTCGCATCGCCCAGGTACTGACTGAGTCCCGTGAGCGCATTATCAAGCAGGCTGGCGATCAGCTTTTCCAGAAGCGCCCTGACGTTGTTTCCCCCGGTGGTAATGCCTACGGTGAGGAAATGACAGCCACTTGCCTACGTGATATGGACTACTACCTGCGCCTCATCACTTACGGTATTGTTGCCGGTGATGTTACTCCCATTGAGGAGATTGGTCTAGTGGGTGCTAAGGAGATGTACAACTCTCTGGGCACTTCCATTCCCGCAGTAGCTGATGCAATTCGCTTTATGAAGGGCGTTGCAGCTTCTTTGTTGTCTGGTGACGATGCCGCTGAGGCAGCTTCCTACTTCGATTACGTTGTTGGCGCCATGTTGTAATTCAGTTTTGAATTACCTGAATCTGCCAATCACAATTGTTGAGCCACATCGTCAAATTTCATTAAGGAATACAGATTATGCAAGACGCGATTACTTCTGTAATTAATTCTTCAGACGTTCAGGGAAAGTACCTTGATCAGTCTTCCATGGATAAGCTAGCAGCTTACTTCCAAACTGGTGAGCTACGTGTTCGCGCAGCCACTGCTATTGGTGCTAACGCTTCTGAAATTGTTAAGGATGCCGTAGCTAAAGCGCTACTGTACTCTGACATCACTCGTCCTGGTGGCAACATGTACACCACTCGTCGCTATGCTGCTTGCATCCGCGACTTGGACTACTACCTACGCTATTCCACCTACGCTATGTTGGCTGGCGATCCTTCCATTCTTGATGAGCGCGTGCTCAACGGACTGAAGGAAACCTACAACTCCTTGGGTGTACCCGTAGGCGCTACTGTTCAAGCCATTCAGGCTATGAAAGAAGTAACCGCTAGCCTTGTTGGCGCTGATGCTGGCAAAGAAATGGGTGTTTACTTTGACTACATCTGCTCTGGCCTTAGCTAGGTCAAGTTCATGTGGTGTAGATCGGCGTTACCGATCTAACTCTGTTTCGGAAGTCTGGAACGAGTGTTGGTTGTCAAAATCTGTCTAAGCTGCAAAATGCCGAGAGATTAGGACAACTTGTCATTGGTTATCGGACTTCCGATCTTTTAGTTCTGTACTTATTGCCTAGGGCAGCATGACCATTGCCCCGAAGCCTAAGTCATGGCAGTTTTTATATATGCTTGAGATCTAATCACTGGCTCCTTTAAACTGTGCTAGGTGTATTGGGTTACAGCTAAGAATTAGTCCTATTGAACCAAGGCCAAGGCAAAGTCGCTGAAGTTAATGGGCTGTTCGCAATCAATTTGCAAAATAGTTTTTGTTTAAGAGTAGGAGACATCTCTGCTATGCGTATGTTTCGGATTACTGCCTGTGTGCCGAGTCAATCTCGCATTCGCACCCAGCGCGAGCTACAGAATACTTTCTTTACTAAGCTCGTTCCCTACGACAGCTGGTTTCGTGAGCAGCAGCGAATTCAAAAGATGGGCGGCAAGATTGTCAAAGTAGAATTGGCAACTGGCAGACCTGGAGCCAACACTGGACTAGCTTAAGTCCTGCCATGGGTTTCCTGCGGGGATGTTGAAACCGGTAGCCTTTCCTTGTGCACAACGATTGTGTTGAACAAGGTTAATCAATAAACCGACAAAAAAGGGAGCAAATAAGTTGCTCCCTTTTTTGTCGGGCACCCCAAGGTTTTTCGTAGCGATAGACATCCTAATCGATGCCCTGGAACACTCACCTTGGGGTGAACAATGGGCAACCAGGCACTGTAATTCTTGGCTGATATAAAGCTTCTTAATGGGGTCAGCCTATTCTATGAAATATTCTCTAGATGACCGGAATGATTCCAGGGTTAAAAGTATCTTATAGGGACGTCCACTATGCTGAAAAAGCAATGATCTCCATCTTTCTGAAATCCTGTACCGGTTTATTAGCATGTGCCCTCAGTCTTAGTGTGCTCGGAGCACAGTTTGACGTAAATCATGGAGTGGCCGTAGCTACAGCCCAGGCCCAGGGAGTGAATGAAGATACAAATGTGCGCGTCTATCAAGAGGCTAGTCCGGCAGTTGTGGCGATTGATGCAGGCGAAAGTACAGGCAGCGGTAGCATCATTACGGAAGATGGGTTGGTGTTAACCAATGCCCATGTCGTAGGGGGGGCTAGTCAAGTCACCGTTCGATTGGCGGATGGTCGCGAGTTTTCGGGTCGAGTTGTGGGATACGCCGATGAAAATTTAGACCTCGCGGCAGTACAAATCGACGGCAACAATACTTCATTCCCCGTTGTCCCCCTGGCCAATAGTTCGGCCCAGGTGGGACAGCAGGCGTTTGCCATTGGGAATCCCTTCGGTCTACAGAACACATTTACCGTCGGCATCGTTAGTCGCATTGATTCAGAACGTGGATTAATCCAAACAGATGCGGCGATTAATCCTGGCAACTCCGGTGGGCCTTTACTAAATCGGAATGGTGAGCTGATTGGCGTCAATACGTCGATTTTCACTACGGGAGAAAGTGCAGGCAATATTGGGATTGGATTTGCGATCGCAACCCCCCAAGTTCGCCCCTTTCTTGCCGCCGTGGAAAACGGAACGGCCACTACCACCGCATCCCGTCCCAACACAGCAACCCGATCGGCATCCCCAGTCACCATTGACGGTAGCGCCATCCGGTCCCGCCTGGACAGCAGTAGTAATGTATTGCCTGACAATAGTTACTTTAACGCCCACACCTTTGAAGGTCGTGCCGGTCAGCGCATTAGCATTGCCATGAGTAGTGAACAGGTCGACTCCTACCTACTACTCTATGGACCAGGCCAGGAATATTTAGGAGAAAACGATGATAACGGCAATAGCCGCAATGCTCGCCTAGAGGTCACCCTGCCCACCAATGGCACCTATTTTATATTTGCCAACTCCTATGGTGCGAACGAACAGGGCCAATATGAGCTGAGCGTAAACAACCTCGCCAGCAGTAACGGCTATCTAGTTAACCAAAGTGGCGTTCTTAACGATCAAGATAATCGTTTGACGGACAATAGCGTCTACGACGAATACTCCTTCAGCGCCAATGAAGGGAAAGACATCACCATTAACCTGACGAGTCAGGAGTTTGATACCTACTTGCTGGTCATCGATAATCAAGGTAACAAGCTAGCTGAAAATGATGACATTGCTGAAAACAACAGCAATTCATCCATTCAACTATCCTTGCCCTACACCGGTGAATATCGAGTCATCGTCAATGCCTATGACCAAACTGGGCGGGGTCGATATCAAATCAGCGTCCAATAGCCGCTCGCCCCTAGACTTCACAACGCGAATAAGCGCTGAAATCATGCGGCTCTAAACAGCGGTCAAAGTCTGCTGCCAGACTTTGACCCAAAAACCTTGGATAGCCTGGCAACAATAGTTCAGCGATGGTTCATCGCTGAACGTCATACCTGGTTAGGGCAACCCTAACCAGGTAAAAAAGTCTTGTCGAGTAAAAAATTCGAGTAGCAATAATGCCAGAAATCCTACCATGGCAAAACGGCCATTAATACGTTCGGCATAGGTGGTCCAACCAAAGCCAGGTTCATCAGTCAACGAAGATTGTGACGCATCGGGCTGGACAGGTTCAGGCTTAGACATATCACAATCAGAGAAATAAAAAACAAACAGAACCTTACGGATCAATCCATAAAAACTTCTGATCCAAAAGTTTCGCGATCGTATCGAAACTGTGGCTCATTTTATACTATTCATCCTGCATCATCGACACTTCTTTCAACGAATGCCCTGGGTCAATAGAAATGTAAATGATAGGGATGGCTAACCCATGGGCCACAGGCTTAAAAGCTACTCCGTTTAGGGTTCAACCACAGTTAAGTAGATACTTAGTAAGTATTAACTGTAGGGTTTCCAAGGGCTGTTCATCCCCTTCAAGAAACGGTCTTTTCCATTGAGAACAAAAACTTCTTTCACCTACCTAGGGAGGGATTTCTTGCCTCAACCCCAGCAAAATTAATGTATTAAGACTATGCCATGACAATAATTTGTTACTATCACTAAAGTTTGTATATTAATATCACCCGTCTCGAAAACTATGTATTAAAAAAGGAAATCGTAGGTTAAACGGGGATAGATTTTAGGGTTCTGATACACCTAGATAAACAGGTTTTTCGTCTGTTATAATCAGATCTCTCATTAGAAATGTGTTCTACACAAATCAGCAATCAAGAGCGATTTAACTCTAATTCCGTCAATTTACTTACTTCGCTTCTTTCTAGACCTAATCAATAAAATTCTTCACATCCGATGGCTGATACAAAATCTACGCCACTGACAGGAAAAGCACTACTTCAGAAAATGAAGGAAATAACCCATCTACCGAAGCGAGAAAAAGCTAAGGAATGTGGTTATTTCACCATTACTAAAGACAAACAAGTCAGGGTAAATCTGACGGATTTTTATGATGCCCTACTAGCTGCTAGAGGCATCCCCCTGGGGCCAGAAAGCACTAAGGATGGTCGCGGACGGGAACCGACCTATCGCGTTAGCGTTCACAAAAATGGGCAAATTGTTATTGGCTCTACCTACACCCAAGAAATGGGCTTAAAACCAGGTGATGAGTTTGAAATTAAACTCGGCTACAAGCATATTCATTTAATTCAATTAGGTGATAATAAGGAGGACGGAGAGGAGGATTAAGGTCCTGAATAGGGAGCCTATCTTCGTCGTTAATTGAGCCGTTATCCCCCCCTTAAAAGGTAGATTACGGATTGGCCACCGGACAACTCACCTAAACGATTTACAACCCCCAATAGCTAACAAACGCGATAGGGGAGTGGAAATAGTTCCACTCCCCTATCGCGTTTTGGATTGTAACGATGCCCTTGATTTAGGCACCCTCATTTTTAAGCCAATACCTCTAACTGGGCAATCAAGGGCTCTTCTAAGGTTTGCACCTTATTCAGTAATAATCGGTTGAGATAGGCACGCAGCTGCACTGCTTGAGCTTCGTTAGGAATATACATGTGGCCACCTGACTCGGTCACGGTCTTGTTGAACAACGGGGTTTGTAACAATGCGCGATAGGTGGACAAATCGGTGGTGCGATCGCAAATCAGACCCCGATCCGCCGCCGTCGGCACCAGGCCAGGGGGCAAATGCCCTTCCAACAGGGCCAAGATATGCAAATGACAAGCCTGGGTATTAATCCCCCGCTGCTCCAGGAGATGCAAAATAGCCCCCACGGGCAACGGCTGTTGGGGAAATACCCGCAGTAGCTCCATCAGTAAAAAGTAGTCGCTATACTGCTGACGGGTGACATTGAGCACCTGGGGATAGCGAGCCAAATTCACCAGGCCATAGGCCACTCGGCTGCAGCTCTGGGGCAGCTCACTGGCGTAGGTATCTTGGATAATCGTGGCATTGGGAAATTTCTGCCGTAGCCAGCGAGCAATGGCGGGCAAGGAGGCTGAACCACCGGTACACAACACCTGCTTAATGGATTGGGCGTCCATCCCATGATGACTCAGGAGCACATTCAGATACCGATTAATCCGCTGAATGTAGGGTAAGAAGATCAGGTTTTCCAAGTGGCGTCGCTTAATTAGCCAACACTGCCCCGCCAAGGTAATCTGCACCTGGTTTTGCTGCTGCAGCGTCAGCTTTAGATGGCGGGCTGCGGCCAACAGGCTTTGTCCCAAGTTAGACCCCAGTAATCGGTGTTGCAGACCGTAGCGCTGGGCCCAATCCACATGGCCCACATTGGGTAGGGTCAGCCCGTCTAAGTTCAACTGAGACCAATCGGCATCCTCAGCCGCCAAATGGCCCTGCCAATCCCAGCGGGTGGTGGTGGCATCTCCCGCAGACATAGCCTGACGACGATCCTGAGGCAGCAGCAACTGACAAACAATATCTTGGTCCAGGGCATCCCCAGCATAGGCAAAGCCTCGCAGGGCAAAGTCACCATAGTTAAGGCTGGCCAAATCCTTAGGCAGATTGATTAACCCCAGCTCAGTCATCACCGCACCGCCGCTAATAATGACCGTGCCCTCTTGCCATTGACAGTTATATAAACTGGGCTGACGCGATAGGGATACGGTTTCGGCGGCGGCGCTATCGCGAGGATCGGGAAGACCCGACAACACAGTTGCGATCGCATCCTCCACAAACACCACTTGCCCAGGTTGGTCAATCAACCCCGCCTCCAGCACAGCCTCCCGCAGGTTAAAGCTATAGGTATCGGGCCAATTGGTGGGATACCCCATAATCACCCCCTGCAAGCGAGCAAATACCTGGGACAGATTATCCCCCTCCAAGCCCACCGCCTGGCTGCCGTTCGCCACCTTTTTCAACAGCGCCACCATGGCCTGCAACATCTGTAGCATCGGCAACTCCACCGTATCTGACCAGCGCACCCAAGGGTCAGACGTGGATAGGGTTTGACCATGGCCCACCGCCACCTTTAACAGGGGCTTAATACGATTGACCCCCACCAGCTCCGCCGCCGAACAAGTAACATCCACTAAGTCCCCCAGATCCCCTAGGGCGTCGTAACCCACCGCCACAGTATCTTGGGCTGGAGTCAACACAGCCGTGGCAGGCAAGCGAAACTGCTTAGTCGTATCCGATGCAGTCTTGTGCCAATAGAGGGGATAAACCTGCCCCGTGCGACGGTTCATCAGCACGGCGGACAGCCCCGTTGCCCCCACGTCCACCCCCAGGAACCAATCCCCATCCAAATTGACAGCGGGGGTTTCCGGCACAGTCACAGGGGGTACGGCCACGGGCATATTCAACCCAGTATCCAGATCGCCGACGGCGCCAGCATCCACAGCCCTAGATTCTGGATCTGCCAAAGCATCAAAAGTAGGCAGCACCACACCGTCCCCAGACACTGGCGCATCAGGAATTAGAGGCACCAAGACCTCAGGGGGTGTGGCCGTCCCCAGGTCCAAATCTGCCAAAGAATCTAACGACTGATCGACGTCGGGCTGAAGGAGTTGGTCCTGCTCCAGCGCGGCTAAATCAGACGGAGAGGACTGGCCAAACAGCTCATCGAGATCCCCCAAATCCAGCGCTTTGCCATCGGCTTCAGCTCTCGAACTCGATACATCATCCGATGGCATCAGTAAGTCATCGAAATCATCCGCCAAATCCTCCGAAACAGCCTCCAAAGACATTTCATAGGACAGGTCACCCGAACCGTCGTCCACCTCACCTTCGCCATCGGACAAGCCAAGATCAGCCGACTCAAAACTAAACGCATCAGGCTCAGGCGTCTCAAGCTCAGGCGTCTCAAATGCAGGCGTCTCAAATGCAGGCGTTTCAGAAGAGGCCGCAGGGGATTCCAAGGGCGCTACGGCATCGTCCTCTGTCAAGGTCTGCAAAAAAGCAGCCTGTTCCGCCTGCAAAAAATCATCGGACACTGGCGCATCTATTTCCAGCCCCGCTTCCAAACCGTCGTTCAGACCATCGGGAGGCAAATCTGGCATGGACGCGGAGTCCAAGTCAGGGGCTGTCTCGTCTATGGCAGGAATCGACAATGTCTCATCCTCATCCATGACCGGTGCTTCTAAATCAGACACAAACTGATCGATGACGGCTTCCCCAGGCTCCTGGGATAGGGCATTAGATTCCGCACTCAGCTCACTGAGTTCATCGGCCAAGGAATCTGGGAGACCATCCTCAAACTCATCCTCTAGGGGCTCTGTAATCAGTCCGACCAGATCCAGTTCCTGGGAACCGGCATCGGTGACGGAGGGTGATGCGATAGCCGCTAAATCTAGGTCGTTACCCGAAGGATCGTCCACATCAACCGAATCCGTGGCATAGCCCTCAAATAAATCAAAGGCATCGGCATCTTCGTTAGTGGGCAATGCAACCTCAGGGACCGCTGGGGCAACGGCATCCTCACCGGGAAACACCGCTGGAAAACCGATCGATTCGGCACCCACCAGATCCAACCCTGGCTCATCAGTCAGGTTCACATCCTCTAAATTTAGATCACTGGCAATATTTTCTAAATTGTCTAAGGTGCTCTGGTCTAAAGTTTCAAGCGCATCGTCTTCATCCACGCCATAGTCAGCAGAAAACGTATCCCCTGCCAACTTCTGCAAATCCTCATCCAGCTGCTCCACCAGCGGCCCATCATCAAAATCGATTAACAGCCGCTGATCCGACCTAGTTTCCACTAGGTTGATCAAATCCTCATCAGCTGATGCCGCAATGTAAACATCATCGGGGACATTATCAGCAAAATTTTCTTCGTCCCCGTCGGCGCTTTGGCCATCGGGTAGCAGCTCTGACAGCGACTCCACCGTATCCTCACCGTCAGCCCCTCCCAGGTCGGGTTCCGCTGGGGCAGTGCTGTCTCCAAAGAGGGTTTCTACGGTCTCATCATCAATGACCTGCTCAGACACCGATGACGGGGAGGGTGTCATGAGTTCGTCTAGGGTGGTGGCATCCTCCCCCGCATGCCCAGACATCCCATCATCAACCGGGCCCAAGTCAAATAACCAGCTATCAGCTACTTGCTCAGCATCTAATAAATCAGCTTCACTCACCTGCCCATCATCCGCATCGAGGGAAGGCGACGGGGTCTCTATCGCATCAGCGTCGGTCAAACCTAACGCCAACAGATCCCTCGATGATTCATCAAGGTCATTCACGTCTAGAGAGCCTGAGACCTCAGAGCCTGAGACCTCATCTGGAAAGAGGGCTGCCTCGAAACGATCTACGGAGTCTTCGACAACCGGTGATGCATCCAGCTCTTGATCAACGTTCGCATCAAAGTTAAATAACTCCCCCTCAGACTCTAGCTGGGGCAACATGTCCTGGGAGTCATCGCCGCCGTCCGTCAACCCCAATAGATCGCCACTATCAGCACCGACGGCAAGCAGTCCCAGGCTTTCATCCAGATCCCCCAGGGATAAATCTAGGCCTAAGGATTCTTCGCCCTCGCCTAAGGGGGCAGTGCCATCGTCTGATGGGTCCCCATCGGATGATGGCTTGACCTCGGCTAAGTCCAGCTCATCCAAGGTCAAGCCATCATCCACATCGTTGGAGATCGCGGCTTCCAGCTGGGCCAATTCAGACTCCACATCAGGCATATCATCGCCTTGGATGGCGGTAATCTCTTCCTCTAGGTCAACCACTGAATTCAAACCGTCAGCGGTTTGAATCACCGTAATATCTTCGTCATCACTATCCACATCCGATGCGATCGCA
>CALHGI010000619.1 GCA_938029995.1 uncultured cyanobacterium
TAGCTATAAAAGTAATTTCTCCCATGGGGGCAGGGTGATGACTGCGTTAGGCCATGTACCCATCCATTGGGATTAGGCAACAATGCCCAAGGTGAAACCGATGGTTACTTTCTTAGGTCAAAGAACTCAGAGAAAACAATCGCGTTCTGGCATGGGCCGTGTCAATGGGGTTTTAGCTAATCCCAATCGCTAGCGGTATTCTGTTTTCTTTCTAGTTGACTAATGGCCAGGGAGTAAATTGTTCCACTGGCGGCTTCGGTGTCTTTGTCTTTAGCCGTTTGTAATGTGTCAATCACAGTGGCATCACCAATTTTCATCAGCGACAGAATAGCCGATTTTCGAGTTTCCCAGACCGGGTGATCTAACAGCTTGACCAGGGTGGGAATGGCTGGTTTATGGGCCAGATTTCCCAGAACCGCGGCGGCCTCACTGCGAACAATGTCTGCATCGTCATTGAGGGCGTTGATGAGAATGGCGAAGTTGTTGTCGTTGGGTTCTTCTTGGGTAACTTTTGCGATCGCAGCCACCACCGCAGCCCGCACCGCCACATTATCCGTTTCCAAGGCCTGATATAACAGCTCCTTCGCTTCAGCCCCAATAAAGGCTAAGGCCCAGGCCGCATGGCCCTTCATACTTTCAGAAATATTCGGATTGTCACCTTCTAGGATTTTGAGCAGTTCTGGCACGGCGGCTTCACCAGTGCGGGCCAGGGCTCCGACCGAAGAGCCTTTAACCACCGTATCCTCATCATTAAGGATGGCCTGGATTAATACCGAAATTGCGGACGGATCACCAATTAACGTCAATGTTTTTGCACAGGCTCGACGCACCACGGGGTTGTCGTGGTTGGATAGGGCGGTGGTGAGAAATGGTGTAGCGGGCTCCCCAATTTGGCCGAGGGTTTCTGCAATCCGTAGCCGCACCATGCCCCGTTTATCCGCAAACCCTTCCACCAACGCGGTCAGTAATTCCCCATCATCAGGATCAAAGGTAAGGGTATCAATCTGCTCAGTGACCTTGCTGATGAGATTGTCCACATGGGCCTGGGCCTGGGCTAGCTCAGCTTCAGTTTGGGCATTTAGGGCGTTGTCAACCATGGTGTATCAAGACGGAACTGATGCAGTTCACTTTTTATTCCACCATTACTTTAGTACGGCGATAGAACATACGCCTAGTATTGAATCGGGCAAAAAAAGTGGCTAAGGCAGTGATACTCCACCCTAGCCACATTTTTATCCCTAAGGGCCATTCCCTAGGGGCCATTTCTTAGGACCTATAGGACCTAGCGGAAATTGCGCTGTTGCCACTTATTCAGGCGGGTGGCCCCAACCGCAGCCAAGGAACTGGCGGCCATTAATTCCCCCCGGAGGCGCTCAATCAGGGCCGCTTTGTCGTCCGGTCGCTGAGGACTACTGTCAGCTAGGACTGCTCTTGGCTGTATCCCTTTGCTCAAAACAGACTCACCAATACCGGCGGCGGGGCGCAGGGCGGCCAGCTGTTGCTGTAGCTTGGCAATTAACACATCCTGTTCGCTGGGTGGCTGAGTAGCGGGGACCTTGGCAACGGGGGTCGCAGTGGGTATCGGCGTCGATGTCGCAGCAGGTGGGGTGACTTTAAAGACCTCAGCCAGAATCTCTTGGGCATCACGGGGCTTGCTGATTTTTTCAGGCTGATGGGGCAGAATTGCGTTAGCAACACGCGGCGTATTATCCGTTAGATCCTTGTCACTGCTAGAGGCACTCTTAAGCATCTGCAACATGTTGGTGAATTCCACCATGGTCTGCCCTGGAGCGGTGCGGTATCCCCGGTAGTAGGGCACAATATTTTCGCCAAAGACATTTTGATACTCATCACTATCGATGTAGCTATCGATATCAGCTGCGTAGCCCGCTGTATCCAGAATGGTACTGTGGGCCTTCATTTCGGCAAAGTCTTGGGGGGCACGCCCCAACAAGTGTTTGAAGTTTAGCTCCATGGCTCGGTAGCGATAGCAGTCTGTAAAGCGAGACTGGTAGAGTTCGGACTTGGCCACTTGGCGCACAAACTCACGCACACTCAATTCGCCATGTTTTAGTTGGGACTCGGGCACCACTAAACGCTCACTTTCCATAATGTGAGCGTTACCCATCACCTGGCGATAAACCGCCCGAATCACCACTTCAATGTCATCGGCAGAGGCCCCATGCAATAGCTCCACAGGCGATGTTTGGCGGAATGATTCGTACCCCCGATAGGTTTGCTGGGAGGCCAGTTGTTCGGGGGTTAGTTCGGGTGCTGCCTGGAGGAAGGTGGGCACGTACTTGATATCAGCCGGGCTGCTGAGGGGTGCGATCGCAGCAATCTGATTCGCCATTAGGGCCGGGGTCAACCGCGCTTGGGACTTATAGGTTGGATTATTGTCATTGGTGGCCGCCCCCCGTAGCAGCTGCAACAGATTGGCAAACCCAGCGACCTTCTGACCCGTGGGGGACTGGTGTCCCCGGTAGTAGGGCACAATATTTTCGCCAAAGGCCTGGATATATTCGGGACTATCGAGATAGGCATCAATTTCAGCATCAAACCCGGCCCCATCTAGGATGTGGCTATGGTCAGCAATATCGCCATAGCTGTTGGGGGCACGGCCCAGTAGGTGCTTAAAGTTCAGCTCAATAAACCGACTGCGGGAGCAAGGCTCAAAAAAGCGGCTCCGATACAGGTCCGATTTGGCAATTTTGCGAATAAAATTACGCACACTGATATAACGATGGCGCAGCTGTGACTCGGCATCTGCCACGGTCAAACGCTCGCTTTCCATCACATGGGCATTGCCCAACACCTGTCGATAGACCGCCCGAATCACCACATCCACCGCCTCCGATGAGTCGTTGGCCCATAGCTCCACCGGCGCTGTTTCATCAAAGGCCTGGGTCCCCAGCTGAATGGCCGGTTTCAGCTCCGGAGGAGCAGGTTGCCTAGAGGGAAACATCAGAGCGTAGGCTTCAGCGGTGATGGGGGTTTTCCATTCAGTGGCCGGGCGCGTGACGGGTGCGATCGCACCAATTTGATTAGCCATGGTGGCCTGATTTAACCGGGCCTGCTGATTATGGGTCAAACCGTTGTCATTACTGGCGGACCCTCGCAATAGCTTTAATAGGTTGGCAAATCCAGCCACCTTCTGACCCGTGGGAGACTTATGGCCCCGGTAATAGGGCACCGTATCTTCACCAAAGGCATGGTGATACTCATCACTATCTAAATAGGAATCAATTTCAGCCCCAAACCCGCCCGATTCGATCAGATTGCCATGGACAGCAATGTCGCTGTAGCTATCGGGGGCTCGGCCCAGGAGATGTTTAAAGTTCAACTCAATAAATCGGTTGCGGGAGCACGGTTCAAAGAAGCGAGCCCGATACAGTTCAGACTTAGCAATGTGGCGAATAAATTCCCGGACGGAAATGGTCCGGTTCTGCAATTGCGATTCGGCATCCGCCACCGCCATCCGCTCACTTTCCATCACATGGGCATTGCCCAAAACCTGCCGGTAGACAGCACGAATAACCACATCAACCGCTTCCAAAGAATCGCTGGGCCATAGTTGAACAGGATCTGTCTCATCAAAGACCTGGGTTCCTAGGCGAATTGACGAATCCACAACAGATTTTTTAAACGTGCTGACCATTCAACGTCTCCTAAATTTTTTATAATTCGGTTAGTACATGGAATCTAAATTTGAGAGCTTCAGCCCATAGGGGGATACTCCGGTGTATGTCATGGCTGGATTAGGGGATGCATCGATCGGCTGCAATACAGTACATCAGGATTTCTTAGATGAAACCATCCCGAGCATCAGGGATGACCAGCTTATTTAGCACCCAGCTATCTCTTAATTTTATTAAGGTTAGGCCCTGCCAACTTTGAGGAATTGTTACAACTCCAGATATCCTGGGACTCACTCCGTCATAAACTTTCACACAGGCACCTTCACCCAGGCAGAAAAAATGAACGTGCAGAAACATCGCCCAGAAAGTCCCAGCGCTCACACGCCAGACGAATCCACGGAGCAGACGCTGGTGAGGCTACACAACATGCTAAGGAAACCAGAGCCCATGGATGGTGCGGGTGCCCCCAACCAAGCAACGGCCCCATCCATTCAGGCACAGATTCGGGCAACGATTCCCCCGGTAGATACGGGGTGCTCACTGCCCCAAAAGAAAACCCCCAGCGGCCGGACTAGGGTGCTGCACTTAAACTATACGCGGGGTCAAGCGGATAAACCCGTCGAAACCGAACTAGCACACCTGGCATTCTTTGCCAGCATGGCGAACGAGCTGGGGCTACGGCTGGAGATTTTAACCGACAAAACCAGTCGAGAAGACATTGAACAACAGCTCACAAAAGACAACCTTAAAACCCTTGACTATGGCGTGACAGAACGACAAAACCCAGTATCTAAGTGGGCCGAGGACAGCGTGGAATACCTGGAGAATGGCCAGGTGGCCGTTCTCCAACAATTTGACGACGAGCTACTGATCTGGGCCATGACCGAGGGGAGAAGACACCGATGGCAGGACAAAGTCACCCCAGAGGTCCTGGAAGAAGTGTTACAGGAAGACCAGTTGTGGATTCTGTTGGGGGTGCGGGTGAATGCCTTGAGAATGGGCCTCGAACGACAGCAAGCGGCCCAGACCCAAGAACAACCTGTGGGCCACATCAGAGCCTACATAGAAGGTGGCAATATGATCACCGGAGAAGATACAATCGGCAAACCGATCATTCTTGTGGGCAAAGATGCGATCGCAGCAACAGCCAACCTATATCAGCTCAGCAACAACGAGGTAAGGAGACTAATCTGTGAGGATTTTGGCCTGGGCAACATCGACCAAGTGGTCTGCGTGGAACAGCCGGGCAAGTTCCACTTAGACATGGGCATGTTGTTCCTCGGCCAGGGGGTGGTGGTCTTAAACGACAGCAGAGCAGCCCTCACGGACGCCATTGAAATAGCAGAAATGGTCCCATGCCAAACAACGGAGAGAATGGCCGCCAAGCTAAAGCTCCAGTGCAGCCTAGAAAACGATGCCGCCCACGATTTAACCACAGCGGGAATAGACGTGCGGCGCGAGAAGCTAGAAAACGATGTGTTTTATAACTTCTTCAATGGCGAATTTGTGGCAGGCAACGATGGATTAAATTACTACATTACCAACGGAGGCATTAAGGAACAGCAAGAACGGTTTGCCACCCTAATGACAACGGAATGGAAAATCGTAGAAAAAGTATTTTTCAGCCCAGAACAGGCTGCCCATAAAAGCCTGCAAGAACGGGGTGGGGTAGGGTGCCGCCTAAAGGGGTCGCGCCCATAGGACGGGCAACTGGCCATGGAGCAAACCGACACCCCATGGTGCAGCCTGACCCCAGCCAGTGGAATTAACAAAATACGATGCTTACCATTGTTAACTCCCATCAAGTTACACAACCACCCCAGGACAAAAGGCAACAAAAGGAAACCGAACGCAACAAAACTCCGTCCATCGTCCCGAATTGTCCTTAATTGAAGAAAGATTTTAGCTTTGGGGCTATCCCTTGATCCCCACTGGTTTAGCCCTAGAAAAATATGCCTCGGGAGCAAAAAGAGTATTAAGGGTTGGGCCTTAATTCAAGTTTCGGGGCCAGAATGTTCGTGGACTTGAAGCACTCGCGTCAAAAACCTATGCGCCCAATTCGTACCTTTAACGTTACGCCCAC
>CALHGI010000620.1 GCA_938029995.1 uncultured cyanobacterium
AGGGTGCATTGCCGGGGGCGTCCGTCCCGATGGTGTCCGTTGTACAGCGATTATTTTCGCCCCATGCCCAGGGGGCCACAATGCCACCCGTCCACCCGTCGTCTGGTCAGCTTCCGTTAGCAAGTCAGCCAGCACATGGGCCAGCACCTTTGGCCAAGTCCCCAGCCATGACCCCTGAAGTCCCGTTATCGGATGCCCTTTCCCCCCAGGCTATCTCCCCAGAAAATCTCCCTGAAAAATCTTCCAGTTACCAAAAAGCTTCCAGTCACCATGCTGCTCCCCTCATTACCCATGCGATTGAACCCAATATTAGTCCGGTAGTTCAACCTGCAGATCGTCTCCAGGGGCATCCTGCTCAGCCGATTCCACAGGAATTTTTTCAGGTACAGCAGGAGTCTTTCGCTTCCTTTTCGGGCAATGCTTTGGATGTGCCTGCCAGGGGGTTCTCTGCTCCTCTTTCTGACCAGTTCCCTAGTCAGAGAACTGACCCTCGCCCTGGCAAGCTCTTGGCCGAGGCCCCTGAATCTTCTCCCATCAAAATTACCATTGGTCGCATTGATGTGAAGGTGACCACCCCTGGGCCAGCATCACCACCCGTGCGGCAAAAACGGCAGCGGCCCAATGTCTCATTACAAGACTATTTACAGCAGCGAGGGGAGAAATAGTTATGAGTAATGCCCTTGCGATCGCAGCGGTGACCACCATGCTGGACTATCTGCTCACCCAAGCCCTGGCCCGCAGTGGCGCGGTGAATTTGGAGAGCGTGACGGCTAAGCCCCTGGACAAAGCTAGGGAAGGCGGAGATAGCACCAATCAGGTCAATATTTTTCTATATCAGCTCCTGCCCAATGCCGCCTGGCGCAACCAAGATATTCCCAGCCGGGTGAGGCCCGGCGAAACGGGGCGATCGCCCCTGGCACTGACGCTGTCTTATTTGATTACGGCCTATGGCAAAAATAATGACGATATTGAAGGTCAGCGGCTGTTGGGGAGCGCGATGCAGAGCCTGCACGACATGCCTGAAATTCGACCGAGGGACATTGAGCAAGCCCTGGGCAGTACCAATTTGTCGCCGGATAAGCAAGAGTTGTTGGCAAGTAGCAACCTGAAAAATCAGATTGACCGGGTGAGGATTACGCCGCAGATTCTCTCGGTGGAAGAGGTGTCTAAAATGTGGGCGACATTTCAAGCGCCCTATCGCATTTCGGCAGCCTACGAAGTGTCGGTGGTGTTAATTGACAGTGCCATGCCGGTGCAGGCGGCGTTGCCGGTGCTGACTCGGGGGGCAGGCGATCGCGGTGTGATGGTCCAAGCGGATCTAACCCCCCCCTTCCCCACGTTAGAAGCACTCACCTGGCCGGGGCAACAACAACGGACTGGCCTGGCTTTAGGGGCTAGGTTGACGCTACAGGGACATCATTTGAATAGTCCGGGGGAGCCGATTGTGCGGTTTAAGCATCCGCAGCTGAGCCAACCGCTAGAGCTGAGGCCACAGCCCCCACTGTCCGGCAATCAGATTAGCGTCACCCTACCCACGGATGAGCCGTCAGCCTGGCTAGCGGGGTTTTATACGGTGGATTTACAGTATGGCCAGGGGGGGACGGAGCAGTCTGCTCAGGTTTCGAATGCTTTGGGTGTGGCGATTGCCCCCACGCTGATCCCAAATATTAGCGCCACCAGCAACGGGCTCACCCTAGAATGCAGCCCATCCGTACAGCCGGGGCAACAGGTCTCGTTGCTGCTGGGCGGTCGAGAAATTGCGTTTGAGTGGGAGCCAGATGCGGCGGAAGCGTTGAACCGTTTGAATTTTAGCCTGACGGGGGTGAGTGCAGGGGAGTATTGGGTGCGGCTGCGGGTGGATGGGGTGGATAGTGCGCTGGTGGTCAGATCCGCCGATGGTAAGCTGGCGTTTAACCCGGCCTACCGGGTCACGCTACCTGGAGGGGCAGAGTAAATGGATGCATCGTGGGCAGGCCACAATGAACAGTATTTGGTGACTGGGCTGGCCTGGTTGCGGCAGGTGCTAAAGCAACAGGCTGGCATAGAGACGGAGGGAGAGGCTGGGGCGTTAACATCAGCGGTGTTGGCGGTGGATGAGGACGGTGAGTTTATGCCAGCGCTGCCGTTGCTGGCGCAGCAGTTTGGCCTATCGGCGTGTGAGCAACAGCTGTTGCTATTGTGTGTTGGCCTAGAGCTAGATACGCAAATTGCGTCGCTGTGTGCCAAGGCGCAGGATCATCCCCAACGGACCTATCCCACATTTGCCCTAGCCTTGACGATATTTGAACAGCCAGATTGGTCAGTGGTGATGGCAGATGGGGCCCTGCGCTATTGGCGGCTGATAGAGGTGAATGAACAGCCCACAACGCCCCTAACCGTAAGCGCTTTGCGGGCAGATATGCGGGTGGTGAACTATCTGAAGGGGGTGAATCAGTTAGATGAGCGACTGGCGGAATTAGTCAATCCGGTGCAACCCGCACGGGAGACATCGCCGCTGCCGCCTTCGCAGCAGGCAACGGTGGATGAGATGGTGAACGCCGTGACACGAGCCGAGCGGTTGGCCGGGCCGTTGCCGGTGATGCAGCTGTTGGGGACGGATAGCACCAGTGCGGCGCAGTTGGCCCAGGCGACGGCGGCGCAGTTGGGGCTGCGGCTATATCGGTTGCCGTTGGAGCAGTTGCCGACCCAGGTGAGTGAGCTAACCAGGCTGGCGTGGCTGTGGCATCGGGAGACGTTGCTATTGCCAGTGGCGCTGTTGCTATTGGGAGAGGATATGGAGGCGAAGGGG
>CALHGI010000621.1 GCA_938029995.1 uncultured cyanobacterium
ACTCCATGGCCTGGGACAACATGGTTCGATGGTGGTGAAAGGTTTCAGCTCCGGGCTGGTCAGCGCTGGTCTGACTAGCAAAAAAATTGGGATAGGACCGGGGGGAGATTTCATCGATGGCGGAGCCCATGTCCACCACCCGGTGCTGATGGTCCACCAGGGTGATGTCGATGGCGGCCCCGGTGCTGTGGGGTGGGGGGGTGGCCGGATCATGACTGGGGGCGGCCCAAAACTGGTACACCTGGTCCATTAGCTCCGCCTGGGGAGGTTGTTCTTCGGTGCCTGGGGGCTGTTCCTGCCGCCAAGCTTGCAACAGTTGGCCATAGGTGTAGTCCACCATAAACTGTTGCACCGCAATGGGGCGATAGGCATCAAAAATTTGAATCCGCCAGCCGGGATGGTGTTGCTGCAGGTTGGCTTGGGCCTGGCGTAGGGCCTCCAAGACCCCCTGGCGCACGTAGTAGGGGGACCGCTCACCATAGGGCGCCCCCAGCACCGCATAGGGATGGGGGTCTACCACGGCAAACTGTTCTAGGGGAATGGCCACCAGGGGTTGACCGCAGTCGGTAATGGGAATGCGTTGGTAGGGCTTAGACACTCTGAAATGACACTCTAAGATGACACCATTAAACTGGGCACGATTAAGGGCTGGTTAACAATTAAGGTCATGGCCTTATTCATTGCCGTTGCTGATTTAGGGGATGAACCGATCTGGAAATGACGCGATACATCTGAATTTCGCAGAGCAAATCATACCGAGGATCAGCAGCGCTGATTCATTTAAATCATGGCTTAACAAGCCTTTCAGGCTTAAACCGTGAAGTAGTTTCTTAACAGCTCCTAACTCACAACAGCGGGCTGGTTAGCCTGGCCAACCGTCACCATGTCAACAAAATTGGCCAACAGCTGCAACCCTGTTTTAGCCGACTTCTCTGGGTGGAACTGGACCGCCATCAAGTTGTCTTTGGTGACGGCGGCGGTGACCGTCTGGCTGCCGTGGGTAACGGTGGCGGAGACAATGGCCGGATCGGTGGTATCGGCGTAGTAGGAATGCACAAAGTACACCCACTCCTGGGATGAAATGGTGGACCAGAGGGGGTGCTGGGGCTGGGTGAGCTGGAGCTGGTTCCAGCCCATGTGGGGAATGGTGATGTCGGGTTCTGGTGTGAACTTGCGCAGGGTGCCCTTGAGCACTCCAATCCCTGGTTCCACCCCTTCCTCAGAGGCTTCAAACAAGAGCTGAAGGCCGACGCAAATGCCCAGAAAAGGTTTGCCACCCGCGATAATGTCACGGATGGGCTGGGTCAGGTTGCGATCGCGCAAATTTTTCATGGCCGGGTCAAAGGCCCCCACCCCAGGTAGCACCACCCCATCGGCCCGACGCAGCACATCCGGCTGGTCAGTCACTATCGGCGTGGCCCCAGCAAACTCCAAACCTTTACAGGCGGAGTGCAGGTTACCCATGTCGTAATCGATTACAGCGATGGTCGGCATATATCCCTCTAGTCAGCAATTACTGCTGTATATAGCATCTGCCAGGTTAGTCAATACAAGAGTTATCCCTGAAAGCTTTTGGCCTCAACAGCTAACCTGGCGCACAAACGTCCGAATGCATCAGGACGTTTGCTATATGGCTTGGCGCACATAGTTAACGACACTAGTGATCCTTGAAACCTTTATAGAACAAAAGCTATGTGTACAGCAATCGCCAGCCCTAAGGGATAGATAGCCCCTGCCATGGCGGCATGGGCCCATACTCATTCCACCGCCAGCCCACCGCCAGCCCACCGCAACCAGGGGCCTAATGCTTAAACATGCCACAGATCACCTGGGTGGCAATATCCCCAGACACATGGCGACCGTCACGGCTAACGTACTCCCCAGTGCGGCAGTTATAGCGCCCCATGGGACGCCGCACATCATCCACCTGCACCTCCGCCCGATATTCCCAATAATATTTGGCACTGCGGGTGATTTTTAACACACACACCTGGTGTTCAGCCACGGAACGACACAGGGGGGCCGCCTCTGCCCGTGGCCCAGGCATCTGCCAAGGCGTTAGCAGCCACAAACTGCCAACCAACAGCAGCAGCCCACAACATTTTTTAACCACCCAGGCCATAGAACACCCCACCCCACCAAAGATCAACGGGCCGGTTTTAAGACCCTAACGCCGCTGGGAAAGATCATAGGAGACTTGCAACAATAAATCAGCATTTGCATGCTTGCCATGATCCATGGAAAGCTGTGCCAACTCAGCCAAAACAGCCCGCCAACCATAGTTAGACACTATCTGTCGCAGGGCCTGCGTCAAGTTGCAATTCATAGTTGTTATCAAGTTTCTTTAGCTTTGTTTAAGACTTTTTGATAATAATCTGCTGGAAATATAAGTTGCATCCGTGGCCATCGGGATACACCAAGTTTATTTTATGAATAGAGCTCCCTACGTATTGCTGAGGGCAGGCTGTTGGTTGATTGATAGGATAACCGTAGTTATACGGAGACTTGGTAATCCATGATCTTAGGTAGACATTATGTCAGCGGCCTGATGCTGGGTGGGGTTGTTGCGATCGCAGCCTGCCAACCCGTCACCACCAACTTCGCCACCACCGACTACAGCGCTAACGCCATCGTCACCTACACCTGGCAGGTTCGCTACAACAAAGCCAACGGCAAGGATCGGCCCAACGACACCCGTCTGGAAAAATTTGCCACCGTTTCCCTCGATAACCAAAATGGGGTGCGCCCTGGCCTCGCCGTCACCGGCCCCGACAACGAAGGCTTGTTTTGGCCAGCGCTGCCCCCCAAGCCCACCGTGGATGATATCGAATCTCGCCAAGACCAAAACGAACAGCCCGAAGCCCCCGAACTGATTAAGTCGGTGGACTACAGCCTGACGGTGGATCAGGCCGGTGTGCAAAAGACCCTGCCCACCAAATATGAGGTTTATCGCCAGGCCATTAAGGCCCATGCAAACCAGAGGCCGTTGGAGGTGATCCTAGGCCCCCAGGATGGTTCGGTGATTAATGTAAATGTGCAATAGGGCCTGTTCCGTAGGGTATTCCCCTAGTAGGGGCATTGCATGCAATGCCCCTACGGGAAAAACCGGGGATGGACAAATTGATAGCCTGCCGCCTTAATTTTGGCATTGGAAACCTTGGCGTTATAGGGCCTTGCACTGGGTTGGGAGGGGTCCCATTGGACCGGCGCTAGCTGGTGGCGATCGCACACCGTCGCAATCAGCTCCCTCACCGTGGGAATCTCGTCTTGAACCAGGTTGTAGATGCCAGAAAGGGCGTGCGATCGCACATGCTCGATCCCCCCCACAATATCCTCCCGATAGACCCAATTCGCCCATTCAGCCCCCGCCCCAGGACGCGTC
>CALHGI010000622.1 GCA_938029995.1 uncultured cyanobacterium
CGGGGGTAACCGGCAGTGGCGTTGTGGGTGTCTCTGTCGGCGTGGCTGGCGTTTCTATTGGGGGGGCTGGAGCCGCTGCCGGAGACGATTGACTGGCTAGGCTATGTCCACATTGACCACAGAAGCTAGCATCTGCCTGGACCTCTGCCCCACAGTTGGAGCAGCTCATGAGGGAGGGCAGTGGAGTATAACAGGCTTCACATTGCGAAGCCGCCTCTGGGTTTTGATAGTTGCAGTTGGGGCAAATAATCATAGCGGTCAGGTTTACGCTAGCTCATGTATAAACTACACGGTTTCGGCGGTTTTCTGTCCATCGGTTGTCAGAAGTATAGGTAATCTTTGACTTTGTTCCGTATCCTGGCAGGTCTAAGGGTTTGAGGAAACAGAGGGGCATCCCCCCTAGGGTGGAATTGCCTAGGGGAGTGCCGGTGGAATGGCTATGGCAGATGGGGATAACGACTAACGGTAAACCGGTGAGTGCTAACCTAATGCACCGTACGTTCGACGTTTGTGGGTAGGCCTTGGCTCGCATCAGTATCTAGCAACCACCGTAATTCCCCCACTGGGGCAATGAGGCGGGAGGGATAGGTGGCACTGTCCGCGTCCGCGGCAAATACCTGGGATAGGGCCGCTTGCTTGTTGGCCCCTGCTACTAAAAACATGACCTGGTGGGCTTGGTTGATCAGCCGAGCGGTAAAGGTGATTCTGGGCTGGTCGTCTTTTTGTCCAACGGTGATCCAGTGCTCGGTTTCATTGAGGGCTGCCGTATGGGGAAATAGGGAGGCGGTGTGGCCATCGTCTCCCATGCCGAGCAGGATGATGTCAAATTTGGGGGTGTCGGGGAGGGTGGTGCCAAAGCTGGTGGCTAGGGTCTGCTGATATTGGTCAGCACTGGCTTGGGGAGACTCTGTTTCGGTCGGTACCGTAAAAATATTGTCGGCTGGAATGGCGACGTGGCTAAGCCAAGCCTCGTAGGTCATTTTGGCATTGCTGTCGCCATGGGTCATGGGGACATAGCGCTCATCACCCCAGTACACATAGATTTTGTCCCAGGGTAGCTCGGCCTGGGCGATGGCTTGGTAGATGGGCTTGGGGGTGCTGCCCCCTGAAAGGGCCAGGCTACAGCGGCCACGGGTTGCGATCGCATCGCGCATTAGCTCAATCACCTGGTCAGCCGCTGCGGCCACCAGTGCAGCCTTATCAGCAAAAACATGAACACTGGGTGCGGTCTTGTGGGGAGAGACGACGGTCATAGGGGCTCAGGTATTACGTTGAAAAACGGCAGGGATGGTTTTGGGGCCATCCTATCCTGAACGCTAGCGCAGCTAGTGAGACCCGACGCTACTCTTAATAGACTTTGTATTATTGTGGGCGGTGAGTCGTCATCGGTGACTATGATTTCAGTGGTTCTGCCTTGTCTAAATGAGATTCGCCATGGCTATCTGCCATCTATTTTGGACAACTTGGTCCTGCAGCCGGGGGAAAAGCAGTTAATCATTGTCATGAGCCCTAGCACGGACGGCACCTACGATGTGATTACCCAGCACCCAGCGGCCTCCGCCTTTAAATTAATTGATACCACTGCCACCAATCGTGCCCAGCGACTGACCATCGGCATTAAAGCTAGTCAGGGGGATATTGTTCTGCTGCATCACCCCGCCACCCTGCTGCCCCCTGCTGCCCTGGACCAAGTTCGGCTGGCCATGGCGGCCCCGCTGGCTTCTGACCCGCAGGTTCCTGACCCGCTGGCCCCTCACCCTGCCACCTGGGGTGGATTTCGCCATAGCTTCGATCTGGACCATTGGCTGCTGCGGTTTACCTCCTGGTACTCCACCACTCAGCGACCGCGACTGAGTCAAGTTCTGTACCTAGACCACTGCATTTTTGCCCGCAGAGATGCCCTCCTGGCCATCGGTGGCGTTCCCGACATGGATATCTTTGAAGATACGGCCCTCAGCCTTGCCCTCAGTCAGTTTGGCCCACCCCGCCTGGCCGAGGGCACCATCGTTACGTCGGCCCGCCGCTTTAAAGAACGGGGCATTTATAAACACGCTGCCCTTAACCAGCTGCTCAAGGTGATGTACCACCTGGGGTTAGATCCTAAAAAGATGAATTGGCTATACGAAGGGACTAGCCAAATTAACGTAAGCTACAACGAAATCGATAAGGATTAAATGTCCCGCACCTACAAAGCCACTGGCATCAACCTAAAGGCCGCCCCTATGGGGGAAACCGATCGGTTGATGACTATTCTGACTAAAGAATATGGACTCTTGCGGGCCATTGCCCCCGGCGCTCGCAAGCATAAGTCTCGCCTGGGGGGGCGCAGCGGTTTGTTTGTGGTTAATGAGTTAATGCTGTCCAAGGGGAAATCCCTAGACAAAATGATTCAGGCCCAAACCCAGCAATCATTTCCAGGGTTGAGCCGGGACTTAGCCCGGCTGACGGCGGGGCAGTATTTGGCCGAGTTGGTGCTGTGTGAGGCCAGCGAACAACCCCAAGCAGAGCTATTTGAGTTGCTGGTGGTGCATTTAGAACGTCTAGAAAATGCTCCCCCTAGTGCGGTGCTGGCCTGTTTAGCCCATGGCACGTTTCATATTTTGGCCCTGGCGGGGGTGGCTCCAGAACTGCGTTACTGTTGTCTTAGTCGTACACCGATTAAGCCTCAGCTGGGGGGGGATAAAGACCATCCTTGGCAGGTGGGGTTTAGCATCCAGGCCGGGGGTGTGATCACCCTAGAACAGTTGGAAATGCTAGAAAATAATGCTGGCCCCGCCGACTACGAAGCCGGTCGTCGCAAGCGGATTTATGGCTCACTGACCACCACCATCGGTGCCTCGGAGTTGGCCCTGTTACAACAATTAGGTCAAGCCGAACTTGTGTTTACCCAGGCTAGTTCTTTACCATCTATGACAGGGGCCCATGCCGCACCCCATGGCCTGTGGCGTCGGGTGGAACGTCTGCTGCGAAACTATGCCCAGTTTCACTTCGATCGACCGATTCGATCGGCGGCCCTAATCGATAGCTGCTTTGATTCATCTGCCTATGCTTCGTGAGTCTGACTCCAGCGCATCTAAATCTTCTTCTGGCCATCAGCCAGAAGAAGATTTGGCTGTCAATAAAACAGGCTTGCCCGGGGGAGAGCGTGCTGTCCCTGGTGTGTCCCCCATGGCCGCAGACGGTGCCAAGGCTCCGGAGCTAGCGCCGCAACCCCCGGAGCCGATCACGGGCTTTGGGCCGGTGTTACAAAACCGTAATTTTTTGACCCTGTGGGGTGGCCAGGTTTTTTCCCAGCTGGCGGATAAGGTCTATCTGGTGCTGATGATTGCCATTATCGCTAGCCAATATGATGAGCCGGGGCAAACCATTAGCGGCTGGGTGTCGGCGGTGATGATTGCGTTTACGATTCCGGCGGTGCTATTTGGTTCCTTGGCTGGGGTATATGTGGACCGTTGGCTGAAGCAGCCGGTGTTGGTGCTGACCAACTTGTTGCGGGGCGCGTTGGTGGTGCTGCTGCCCTTGGGGCTGTGGCTGAGCCACGACATGGGCTCTGTGGCAGGCATTCCCCTGAGCTTCTGTTTGTTACTGCTAATTACGTTTCTCGTCTCCACCCTGACCCAGTTTTTTGCTCCGGCGGAGCAGTCGGTGATTCCGTTAATTGTGGAAGAGCGCCATCTGCTGTCGGCGAATTCCCTCTACACCACCACCATGATGGCGTCGGTGATTATTGGCTTTGCGGTGGGGGAACCGCTGCTTGCGATCGCAGATAAACTCCTCACTCCCCTCGATGGCGGCACCGGCATTGGTAAAGATCTCTTAGTGGGCGCTAGCTATGGCATGGCGGGGCTCATCCTCACAACCATGCGCACGGGGGAATCCACCAAAACCCTGACCCAAGATAGCCATGTTTGGTCAGACATTAAAGACGGTCTGCGCTATATCCAGCAGCGCCCCCCTATCCGGAACGCCATCATTCAGCTGGTACTCCTCTTTTCGGTTTTTGCGGCCCTGGCGGTTTTAGCCGTGCGCTTGGCGGAGGTTATCCCAGCCCTAAAATCTTCCCAATTTGGGGTGCTACTGGCGGCGGGCGGCGTTGGCATGGGTATTGGGGCCACCGTGATCGGTCAGTTGGGCCATCGCTTCGCCCGCAGGCACCTGAGCTTAGTGGGGTTGTTGGGCATGGGGGCCGCCCTCGGTGCCCTGTCCTTGACCATCCATAGCCTGTGGGCCACCCTAGGCCTGATTGCCATCCTAGGGGTGTTTGCCGCCACCGTAGGCATTCCCATGCAAACCACGGTGCAGGAACAAACCCCCGAAGAGATGCGGGGTAAGGTCTTTGGATTACAAAACAATGTGGTGAATATTGCCTTGAGCCTACCCCTGGCCCTGGCCGGGGTGGCTGAATCCATCGTCGGGTTGCGGCCAGTATTGATCAGCCTGGCGGCCATCGTCATCCTAGGCGGATTACTGACCCAAACGGTTTTCACCGTACCTGGTGAAACCGCTTCCGAACCATAGGTTTCATCAGACGATTACGCCGTCCATAACCATGACTCTTGGCATTCGCTGCTAAGTAACTCGTGAAATGCTGATAAAGTCATATAAAGCATTCGTACGGTTGCTTAAGTAACATTAAGTTAGATGATTCGATCGGTTGCTTAAGTAAACAAGGGTTCCTGAGGGGCTTTTTGTTAAACGGTTTAACTCGTTGAGCCGTTCATGTCTGCTTTGAATAACTGTTGGTTGAAGCCCCCCTTTTAATAAACGTCCGAATTTATAGCCCCCTTTAAATGCACATTGCATGGATTGGTAAAAAATCCCCGTTTTGTGGAAACGTTACCTACGGTCGCGAGATTACAAATGCTCTGCTAGAGCGTGGTTACCGGGTAACATTTCTGCATTTTGCGATGGATGAAGAGTCAGCGGACGAGCACGTTGGCTATGAAGAGGTTTCCTTACCCTTTATTTTCAAATCCCAGATTCTCATCATTCCTAGCTTTAGTTCAGCCCGACGCCTGGCTGAGGTGCTAGCCGAACTCAAGCCAGATCTGGTGCATGCCTCCCTGTCCCTGTCTCCCCTAGATTTTAAGCTGCCAGAAATTTGTCACGAGCTGGGTATTCCCCTCGTGGCCACCTTCCATCCGGCCTTTGATCGTAAGCGGCGCAACCTGACTTCGGGCACCCAGCACTTTACCTATCAGCTATATGCCCCCCGTTTGGCTAATTACGATCGGGTGATTGTGTTCTCTCGCATTCAGCAAGACCTGTTGGTCAAGCTGGGGGTGCCTCCAGAACGGGTGGTGGTGATTCCCAACGGTGTGGATGTCTATCGATATGGCCCCGGTCCATCCCCCATTAAGCAGGAGTTTCGGGCTAATCAAATCTATGTGTATCAGGGCCGCCTAGCCATTGAGAAAAATGTGGAGTCGATGCTCAAGGGCTGGAAATTGGCCAACATGGGGCCGGGAAACAAGCTGCTGATTGTGGGCAGTGGCCCCTTGGAAATGGCGTTGAAAACTGCCTATGGCAAAGATGATTCGGTCATCTGGCTAGGGTTTGTTGCCGATGAACATCGGCGCATTGAGATTTTGCGGGGGGCCGATGCCTTTATTTTGCCGTCATTGGTGGAGGGGCTATCCCTGTCACTGCTGGAGGCGATGTCCTGTGGTTGTGCCTGCATTGCCACCGATGCTGGGGCCGATGGAGAGGTCTTGGAAAATGGGGCTGGGATTGTGATTGACACCCAGCGTGTGGCCCAACAGTTGCAAACAATTTTTCCCCTGCTGCAGAATCATCCTGAGATGATTTCACTTCTGAGTAGTAAGGCTCGCCAGCGGGTGTTAGATCGCTACACCCTGGGTAAAAACATTACCCAGTTGGAAAATCTGTATGCCCAGATGGTGCCGAGCAAGGCCCGCTACTTCTTGCCCCAGCAGGTGGGCTAATAGGATTGCCGTTGCTGATTTAGGGGATGAACCGATCTGGAAATGAC
>CALHGI010000623.1 GCA_938029995.1 uncultured cyanobacterium
TCTAACTGTCGCTGCTTAACCCGCTCCGCAAACCGAGCCCGCTGCTCCTCAGTCAGCGTGTCATAGCAGTGGGGACACGCAATCCCAGGCTCATAGTGGACCGACTGGGTATCCTCCTCTGAAATCGGATGCCCACAGCCCCGACACATGGCATAGCTCCCAGGCTCCAAACCATGCTGCACCGTGACCCGTTCATCAAAGACAAAGCATTCTCCTTCCCACAGACTCTCTTCAGCAGGAACATCTTCTAGATATTTCAGAATGCCTCCCTTAAGGTGATAAACCTGTTCAAATCCCTGATCTAGCAAATAGGACGAGGCCTTTTCGCAGCGAATGCCACCGGTACAAAACATGGCCACTTTCTTGTGTTGGGAGGGATCTAGTTGTTCAGCCGCATAATTAGGAAACTCTCGAAATGAATCAGTTTCGGGATTTTTGGCCCCTTGAAACGTGCCAATATCCACTTCATAGTTATTGCGGGTGTCGATCACCACCACATCTGGGTCAGAAATCACCTGATTCCAGTCTTGGGGGGCCACATAGGTCCCCACTTTTTTAGTTGGGCTCACCTCTGGCTGCCCCAGGGTAACGATCTCTTTTTTCAGCTTCACCTTCATGCGCTCAAAGGGTTGTTTTTTTGCCCATGAAGTTTTGTGGGTGATGTTCGCAAAACGTGCATCTTGCTTCAGCTGATAGAGCAGTACGGCCAAGGCTTCATCGGTGCCTGCCACAGTGGCGTTAATACCTTCTAAGGCTAGCAGAATCGTACCTTTAATGTCTTGGCCCTGGCATAGCTCTAACAGGGGCTGCCGCATAGCCTCAAAGTCATTGAGCTGAACAAACTTATAAAAGGTAATAACGGTCCAAGGCATTAGGAGATTTTAAAGTTGTTGTGATGGAAAACAGGGTGAACGGCCTAGGGGAAAAGCTATGGGTGCCAGGCTCTACTATTGTCCTATCTTAGGATTTTTAGCAATATTTTTGATATACCTCGCTAGCGGCTCGGTGTAAATAGGCGTGTCGCTGAATCAGGGCTCCCATGTCCTTGCCATAGCCCCCACCGATCACACAGGCCACCGGATAGCCCGCCTGGGCACAGGTTTCTAGCACGTATTTATCCCGGCGATAGAGGCCCTCATCCGTTAAGGCTAGTTTGCCTAATCGATCATTTCGATGGGGATCGACCCCTGCGTCGTACAGGACCAAGTCTGGCTCGATCTGGGTGACTAAACCGGGCAAATGGTTGGCCAGTTGCCTTAGGTATTCGTCATCCTCGGTTCCTTCATTGAGGGGAATATCCAGATCGCTAATTTGCTTACGGCTGGGAAAATTGACGGCACAATGCATGGAAAAGGTGAATACCGTAGGATCGTTGCGAAAAATCCAGGCGGTGCCGTCCCCTTGGTGGACGTCTAAATCGACCACCAGAATGGTTTTCAGCAGGTTTTGGGCCTTGAGGAGACGGGTTGCGATCGCAATATCATTAAAAATGCAAAACCCCGACCCATAGTCAGGAAATGCATGGTGGGTGCCCCCCGCCGTATTACAAGCCAAACCCTGATTGAGAGCCAGCTTTGCCGTTAAGATAGTCCCCCCCACCGCCGTACAGGTACGACGCACCAGCCCTTCACTCCAGGGCAACCCAATCCGCCGCTGCGCCTTAGCATCCAACGTGCCCCCACAGTAGGCAGTCACATAGGCCGTTTCATGCACAAGCTCTAGCCAAGCTTGGGGCGGCCGTCCCGGCTGATAGAGCTGGTCCTCACCAATCACACCATCGCTGACCAAAAAATCCCGCAGCAGCTGAAATTTTGGCATGGGAAACCGATGCCCAGGGGGCAGGGGCGTCACATAGTCAGGATGATAAATAACTGGCAAGCCAGGCAATGACGGTCTTTTCTATAAACAGCGTTCCTAGACATTATCCCCAGCAATCGTCCAGAAAACAGACATCAACCACCGACAGGCCTACAAAAAGGAATTAATGGAGCGGGACTGACGCACATCCAACCGATGGGCCAGACTCCCTTCTTTCCAATCCAGTGCAGAAGACTCATTTTCAGGCACCACCGTGACTGGCGTATTCGCCCCATGGCTCACCGCAAATGACACCGGCTTGGTGGCCCTAGGTGCATTCTGCACGGGGGTGTGGTGAATTTTCTGCTGCCCCGAACGAAAGGCCATCACCTGGGAGACAGGACGCTGGGCACCCAGCCGACGATTCTTAGCACGGCGCTTGCGGGCACCCACGGGCCGACTGCCCGTAGGGCGGCTCACGGACCGACCACCCACGGGGCGGCTGGTAGTGGGCCTGCTAGCACGTACGGCACGATAGGCCACTGGCTTTTCTGCCCCCCGCCGCCGCGCCCGCCGAGGCTCCGCCACCAACAAACCCTGATTAGACATCAGCATGCAGCCACCGGCACAGGCCGCCACCATAACGAGCAGTGGCCAAGCGGGCATAGACTTCTCCGGTGCACCGGGCAAAGTAGCCGCTGGGTCTCGCTGGGTTAGCACAATTTGCTCGTCATCCGGCAACACCAGACGGGAGGCAGCGGCAGCATCCGGGGCGCTCAACGGCTGCCCATCAATACTGCTACTCACCGGAGCCAAAACCATCTCACGACCAGGGCTGGAAAGCCCCGCCAAGGAAACGGCAATTAAAACCACAAATGTTAGCCAAAGCCCCCCCACCAGCAGCCAAGGTCTCACCCAAATTAAATCTGACCAAAACGAGCTTTTCTTATCCGCCGTCTTGGGTTGCGGAGACCGGCCAGCGGCCTTGCCCGCTCCAGCTTCAGCCCTACGGGCACCAGGATCAGTCTCCAGGGGGTGCGGTCCAGACGGTTGCGATTTAGACGGTGGCGGCCCAGATGGTTGTGTCCGAGACGGCTGTGGCTGATCCGTCTTCAGCTTCACACTTGGCGTATGTTTTACAGCGGGCCCATGGGCAAACGTATCCGTGGGCTTAGACCTGATCTTCGTCCTTTGCTGACGAACCGAAGCGCGCCTCGAAACGGGCTTCAATAGCCCCTGAACCCTCGTATAAAGTTGCTTAGTCAAGATCAAAGGCTTAGCCATAGCACAATACGTTCTTTATATAAGAAGCACACCCACCCGTAATAACCAGAATATCGGCATTGTAAAACCTCTTTACCGAGATGACTAGCGTTAAGGTGTAATTCTTCAGATATTTGCCAAATTATCGCAAACTCCATCAGCCCTTGCCGTGGACATCTAACGTTGCAAATCTAGTTCAGCCAAATACTGCCCCGGATCCCGTGCCACCCAGCCTTCAGCAGAGTTCGTACGCACCTCAAAGTATAGAAATGACTCCGTTGCACTTCCAGCTACAGTACCCAAATTACTGCCTTCAGAAACGGCGTCCCCTACGGCAAAATCAGTCTGACTAAGGTTGCCATAACGGGTTTGTAGACCATTACGGTGGTTAACCACCAGCATCAAGGTGCCATTGGCTTCCCCCACAAACGCCACAATGCCCTCAGCGGCAGACATCACCATGGTCCCTGGCGTCGCAGCCCAAGCAATGCCACTGTTAAAGACCAGCTCATCGCGCTGGGGATGGGGTTGCCAGCCATAGTTCAAAACCAGTCGAGTGGAGTCGGGCAATGGGAACCCCAAGTCCACCGCAGCGGGTGCCGTCGCAATGATCCTGCGGTTGCCCCCTGGAATAAACACTCGATTCGGCAAACTGCTGGGGCAACCATTCACCTCAAATAGAAGATCGGCCCTCGTTTCATGGCGCTCTGCCAAGGACTGCCAGGTTTGGCCAGCCCCCACCTGCACCACTCGGCCATTAAACGGCGGAATTTCAATCACCCGACCGACGGGCAATGCCCCCTGGGTCGATAGATTCCCATTCATCGCCGCCAGGGTAGCCGGTAATAACCCATACTGAGCAGCCACCGTAGCCAGCGTTTCTCCAGCGTTAATGCGATGGTTCACCACCTGGGCAAGGGCCGCCTCTGGACAGGGGGACGCTTGGGCTGCCATGGGATAAACCCCCAGGGGAATTATCCCCACCAATAGTTGTAGATATAGTCGCAGATGTTTATAAAATCTTTGGATTTTGTGCATTTTAGGAACACCCTAGTATCGTGAACAGTGGAAAGCCTGTATTTTGGCAGAAATATACTGAAAACAGCCCTGGGTATAGCACCAACATTCAGTACCATGGAAAAGGTTCAGGGGACCAAAAATGTCTAACCCAATACATTTTCGAAGGAATCTTCGTTAAGGTAAGGTCAGCATGGTGCTCATGACAAATTAGCGAGGCAGCGGCGATGGGCATTGCTCCAAAACAATTCGGTCTATATGCGGGCCTACTTTTAGTGGGTAGCGGAGCTGGTTGGGCAACCCACAGCTACCTTTTCAACCCCGCCAATGCAGACCAGGATAGCCAACGTCCCTCCATGGCTACTTCGGTGCTACGGACAGCCACTGAGTCAGCGGAATCTGCACCCCGCGCCCAAGCCAAAGCCTATCCGCCCATTGACAATCCTAATTTTATTGCAGCCGCCGCCGAACAGGTGGGGCCTGCGGTGGTACGCATCGACGCATCTCGTTCAGTCAGAGGTGTTTCCGAAACCTTGGAACACCCTTTTTTCAAACGTTTTTTTACTGAAGAGCTGCCCATTGATCCTGAGCTGCCTGAGCGCCTCGAACAGGGCACCGGCTCTGGTTTTATTCTGAGTCAAGATGGCCAGGTCATGACCAATGCCCATGTGGTAGAAGGGGCCAGCACGGTCACTGTAACGCTGAACGACGGCCGCACCTTTGAAGGCAAGGTCATCGGGACCGACCCCATTACCGATGTTGCAGTTGTCCAAATCACTGGGGATAATTTGCCGACCGCCCCCCTAGGGTCAACGGAGAATCTGGCCGCTGGTCAATGGGCCATTGCCATTGGCAATCCCCTGGGCCTAGACAACACCGTCACCGCTGGCATCATTAGCGCCCTGGGCCGCACCAGTTCCCAAGTGGGCATTTCTGACAAGCGGGTGCAGTTTATTCAAACTGATGCAGCGATCAATCCAGGCAACTCCGGTGGGCCACTGCTCAATGCCCAAGGAGAAGTCATTGGCATGAATACGGCCATTCGGGCCGGAGCCCAGGGCCTCGGATTTGCCATTCCCATTGAAACCGCTAAGCGGATTGGCGATCAGCTCTTTAAGGATGGTGAGGTGCAGCATCCCTACCTAGGGATTCAGATGGTCAACCTCAACCCAGAAATGCGCCAGCGCATTAACGACGATGAAGACATTGACTTTGAGATTGAAGCGGAATCAGGAGTGATGGTTATTCGCGTGATGGAGGACACTCCAGCGGAAGCAGCTGGCCTACAGCGCGGAGATGTCATTAACAAAGTCAACGAAGTGGAAGTCGCCACCGCCACCGAGGTTCAAGCCCAGGTAGAAGCGAGCAGCATTGGTAAGTCTCTGAAAGTGGAAGTGGACCGTAAGGGCAAGCCTCAGGTCCTAGAAGTGAAACCCACAAAGATGCCCAATGCACTTCAATAGGGCAAAGATGCTGGGTATACGGCACGCCCTAGGGCAACGTATTTAAATAGAACCAAGATCTGGAAAGCCTTTTGCAATAACCTTTTGGAGAGCTATTGGTCTATTGGCTTAGGTTGTTACCTAACTATCTAGGTCAGAAAAATCACTGTCAGGCTCACCATCCAACGGTGACACGCCAGATAGGCTAGCTTCTAGTTCCATACGCTGTTCCATCTGCCGTAGGAAATAGCCAGTCATCATGGCGGAGGCCAATAAGCCTGCCAAGTTTTCACGGTCGGTTGTGACCTGTACGTTAAATCCTTCCGATGGCAATACCCCAATTAGCCCTTGGACATTCTGGGAGATAATCTGCTTGATCTCACCACTCACCGACTGAGCAACGCGGGTCAGCACTTCGGGCGGTTGATGCTGCAGGTACTTCAGCAACTGATTGACCTGCGCATCATCAGACCCCATGCCGATGAATTGAGCGCTATCGGGATTAAACATAAACAGTTATGTATTGCTTTTAATTACCTTAGCGTGATAGAGCCGATTTCAACCAGCACTTACACGAAGTTCAGTATGAATGGTCTGTCTGTAAAGTGCCCCGGCTGATCTAAAGAATTAACGGTAGCTTAATTGTCAGGTAATAGTTTTACAACCTTTTCATGGTTCTAGAGATAATACGGAAGCAGCAGCCACATCTGCTTCAGGCGGGACTTCTAGAACGATCTGAGGCTCAGATTGTTCACTCGATTCCGGGGTGGAATCTGTGGATTCTGTCGTGGTTTCTGCTGTGGTTTCTGCCGTATTATCCGGGGGGTCAGGTAAATTAATTTGTGGAAGTTTATCAATCTCAAAGCGCTGATAAAACTTCTCGGTTACTTGCAACCAAAAGGAGCGACCGTCCGACTGGCGGCGGCGGCGCACAGAGCCCTGATCGACGAGATCATGGACATGGCCATAGGCCCCTGAACCACGTAAATCCACTAAGTCTGTCTGGCTTACGGGACCGCGCATGGCGATGGCGGCCAATGTTCGCAAGGCTCCTAAGCCAATGTCTAAGGGAATGAGTTCATCTAGCAGTGGTTTGAAGGGTTGCCGTAGCTGCAGGCTATAGCCGCTTTCGGTTTCAGAAATTTCTAAGGCCCCCTCGCGGTGGGCATAATCCCCCATCAATTGAATCAAACCGGCTTCGGCTGCTTCTTTATCGCAGCTGGCATACTCCGCAATCTGGCCAATGGTGAGGGGTTTGGCCTTGAGATATAAAATTGCTTCAATGGTGTGGGATAGCGACGCCATAGGTACCAACGTTGGGAAACGTGGGTCAAGGATAGCGTAGGGCACCCACAAGGGGTACCCCTACATTAATTAATAGACAGGATGGTCTTAGTTGGTGGATATACGGGTGAGCAATACCGGACAGGGGGCATTGATGCGCACGTAGTCGGATAGGGAACCGCCCAGTAACCGGTCGATATCGGGTAACCCCTTGGCAATGGAGGGGCGACGGTCCGGGGAGCCTAGGATCAGTAAGTTGGCACTCAACTCATCCGCTAGTTGGCAAATGCGCTGGCCGGGCTTACCTTCTGGGGAAACACAGCGATAGTTAATGCGATATCGTTTGGCTTCGGCGATGGCAGGGGCTAGAACGGGGTCGGACTCTGGATTGGCATTAATTGCCTCATCAATCGAGTTGCGTAGATTGGATAGGGTATGGACAAATACCAACTCACTGTCTTTGATATCGCGGGCCAGGGAAATTGCAACCCGGAGGGACTCCTTGGCCATGTCGGATTTGTCGATGGCAACCAAGATGCGTTTGATGGGACGGATGCTGTAGAGGTCATCCTTAACCAGCAACATGGGCCGGGATGACAGCTGGAATACGTATTGGCTGACGGAGTTCTTGAAAATCGCCTTTAGACCGCCCAAACCACGCGATCCCATGATGATCAGTCCGGCGTCGATGTCATCGGCCACCCGACAGACTGTGGTTTTAGGGTCACCTTCCTGCAACATCGGTGTCACCTTAGACGAATCGATGCCAAGACGAGTAATGGTTTCAGCCAACTCTTGCTGATCGTCGGATCGCTTATCTCCCATTTGGCCAGCCCCTGTTTGGGGTGATACCACCTTTAAAACGGTGACTTGCGATCGCTGAACTACGGGAATTTCCAGCAGGGCTTTGAATACCGCCTCTGTATTGCCAGGACCGGAACTGGCTAGCAAAATCTTATCGAACATTGACTAAACCCTATTGGATGGACACTCAAGGATGTATAAATATCTATGATACGCAGGCTGTTTTCGGAAACCGAAGCAGGGTTCACAATTCGTAGTTTGGCCGTTGATTTATCTATGACTAACCGCTGGTTTGACTATGGTTTTCGGGTGCAGCCCCACCACACGGATTACGGCGGTGTAGTCTGGCATGGCACCTATATCCAATGGATGGAGACGGCGCGGGTGGAATGTCTCCGGGCGGTTGAGTTTGCCTTTGAAGAGTTCGTTGCGGCGGGCTATGACCTGCCGGTGGTGGACCTACAGCTGCGCTACCACCAGGCCCTTACCCTGGGGGCCGAGGGATTGGTGAAAACCCGGCTCCATGTAGGCCGGGGGGTCAAGCTCAAGTGGCTGTATGAGATTTACGACGTCGGCCAGGAGTCGCCCCAGCTATGTGTTTCAGGTACGGTGGTGCTAGTGCCCATTCATATGGCTAAACGTAAAATCGCCCGGCGTTTGCCAGCCGAACTCCAGGCGATGTTTGACTCATTGCAGCAGTATTTTGCGGATTAATCATTCGGGGATGGCCAAATCCTCTAGGGCTTGTCCGTCCACCCGGCAGGTGCGCCAATCGTTGAGCATCACAGCCCCTTTGGACATGTAGAAATCAATGGCGGGTTGGTTCCAGTCCAAAACACTCCATTCAAAACGTCCACAGCCTTTGGCCAAGGCCATTTGGGCCAGGTGCTGAAAAATAGCCGTCCCAATGCCCCGGCGTCGATAGCCCGGTAAAACGAATAGATCTTCGAGGTAAATACCGGGTTTCATGAGGAAGGTGGAGAAATTGAAAAAGTAGAGGGCAAAACCGGCAGGGGCTCCATCCATGCGGGCCACAATGGCGTAGGCCTTAGGGCTGTCACCAAAGAGATGTTTCTCCAGGTCTTCTGGCGAACCAATCACCTCATGGGCCAAGTTTTCATATTCAGCCAGGGCCATGACCAACTCAAACAGGAGGGGGGCATCTTCTCGGGTTGCGGGGGTAATGGTAATGGGAGATGCCATGGGGCGTCATTCAAAGAGTAATTGGGTCGTTATGTAGCCGTTGCCAAACGACTGGTAACACGGCCGATAATACCGCTGGCGGTGAGCACACCGAAATGACGGCTATCACGTACGTTTGGCCCATGTGTATTATCACTGATCAGGTAGACACTGCCGTCATCGAAGATATCTTGGACGCGCTTAATTAGGAGCATATTAGGGTGTAAGGGGTGGGTTGCGATCGCAATATCCCCCAACTGCACCCTAGCCCCCATGGCTGCTAGCACCGTATCCCCCGACCTTAGAGTGGGCACCATGGAATCTTCCCGCACCACAAACCGTCGCCGTCGGCCCACCAACCATTGGGCATACTCCCCCCAGCTAGCGCTAGAGATCGCCCGATTTTCAGGGGGGCAGTCGTTGCCGTTCCCATATCCCATATCCGATCTACCCCGTCCCTACAGACAAAAATCCCGCAAAGCCTCAACCTTGCGGGATTTTTCAGAGCCATGGGCTCCCCAAAGCGATGGGCAACTAGCTAGCGGTAAACCAAGCCACCTGACGCCCCTTAGTGGCCCAGAAGATACCATGGATTTTCTCCACGGCGGCCATCAGTTCTTCAGCATGCTGCTGACTAACTTCTACCTTACAGGCAGAACAAAGCTTGGCAGCTTTCCAAAATGTATCGTGCAGATCGGGATAGGCCTCTAAATGTACTGGCTTGAAATAATCAGTCCAAAGAATTAGCAAATCATCCTTGGTCTTTTGAGCCTGCTCTTCCTTAATCGCAATGTAGCGAGACAGGGTATTCGCATAAGCTACTTTGCCAGCTGCATCTGATGGTTCCTCAAGGGCCACAATTTTTTTCGTCATCGACAAAACAGCTTCAGCCGTAATGCGCGCAGCAGAGGGATCGTAGACACCACAGGGACCATCACAGTGGGCATGGACCTCAGTTGGGGGGAACCAAGCGTTTAGTAATGCAATTGCGTTGTTGAGCATAGTCACCAATCAATTAAATAGTGGATGGGTTTCTACTGAACGCTTCGCCAGAAAATATCATTCTGCGAAATCATCCAGCGCAGTTAGCAGTTAATAGTATACTGCCGTTTTCCCATCCCTCCATGGGGGATACCAAAGGAAGCATAAGGATGTATTTTTTAACACTTATAATATTTTTGTACTAATACCAAGATAGACTCTGAATTAGATGGGAAGCAACTACTTGGGCTAGGACGTTGAAACATTTGAATTGGCAGGATCGAATGCGATGGACATGGCACTCTTGGCTATCGTCCTCGGCAAGGATGACAGTCTTACTGGTGGCCTTAACAAGCTGTGATAATTTAGCCACGGAACTGGCGGATCCCAATGCCCATTTACCCCCTTGTGTCGAACAAAACTGTGACTGTGGCGATTTTGTCAGCCAGGACTTAGCCCAGTTAGTCCTCGATGACTATAGTGGTGACCCCTATAACCTGGATGGTGATGGCAACGGTCGTGCCTGTGAACGGCTACCGCAAACCACCCCAGAACTAGACTGGGAAACCTATTTCTCCAACAGTCCCCACCTGGCCCTAGGCAATCCTAGCCATGCAGGCCCAGACAATATCGACAACTATTTAATCGATCGGGAGCAGTATGCGTTGGCCTACAGCCAAAGCCATGGTGTATTGCGATGGGCTAGCTGGGTCCTCAACCGTGATTGGGTTGGCAATACAGAACGACAGAACAACTTTCGCCCCGACGGAATTCTCCCCAAGGGCACCTACCAGGTGGTCCCAGGAGACTATACCAACAGCGGCTACGATCGCGGGCATATGGTTCCTTCCGCCGACCGCACAGCCAGTGAGCGAGATAACTCGTCCACGTTTTTGATGACGAACATTTTGCCCCAAACCGCTGACAATAATCGTGGTCCTTGGAAAGAGTTAGAAAGCTATTGTCGAGACCTGATCTACCAGCAGGACAAAACCCTTTACATCATTGGCGGGGTGTACGGTCAGCGACAGCCCATTGCGCAGGATCGGTTAATTCCCCCCAGCCGCACCTGGAAAGTAGTGGTCATTTTTGACGGTGAGCCGACGGTGGACCAGGTCAGCTACAGCACCGAAACTATTGCCGTAGACATGCCCAATGACACCGGCCTCGATGAGCGGTGGCAAACCTATCAAACCTCCATAGACCGCATTGAATTGGCCACGGGCTACGATCTGCTATCGGAGGTGCCTGAGGCGGTGCAGACTGAATTGGAAGCCCGGCGAAGTAATTATTAGCATGGATCTCACGGCCTGGGAAAAACGACATCTGGGGATATCGGCGGTCTAGGTTTCAACGATTTTGGTCTTCACGCCAATGACCTGCTCGTCCTCCGTTTGCCCCAACAGATAGACATCCATTTCCCCACGGCCAATGCGATAGACCTGCAGATTCTCTAAGGCCGTCTCTAGTAGATCTCGGAGATTCCGATAGCGCTCCACCAGGGTGAGTTCACGGGAGTCAAACCAGGAGCGTTCTAGGGTCGATTGACCAAAAAAGTCATCCAAGCTGACAACGGCCACCGGAGTATTTTCGGGGTAGCTACCCAGCAGGGCGTCTACGCTGGGGACCTGCTGATCGGCGAAGATGGCAACCTCAAAAGGATAGTCGGTCTCGCTGCGCCATAGCAGCTTGTCACAAGCGGCTTCCAGTTCAGGTAACAGGTCTTGAATTGTGGGCATGGAAAAGGGCACTAGGGCAATGGAACAACTACTCTAGTGATAGCTTAACGGGTGTGGTGTAACTGTATACATCACACCCAATCGCGGTCTTAGGCTCAGGATCGCCCCCTACGAATTGCCCTGTAGATGCTGCTTGAGAAACGCCACGGTCCTTTCCCAGGCAAGGTCTGCAGCCTCTGGGTTATAGCGGGTACCAGAGGGATTGGCAAAGGCATGGTTGGCCCC
>CALHGI010000624.1 GCA_938029995.1 uncultured cyanobacterium
CAAATAAACATAGGCCTGCAAAGCCCCCGTCAGCTGGTTCACAGACTGTCCCAACCACAGGCACCCCAAGGGAGGCGCTGGTTCAGCCACAAACCCAACACGGGGAGTCGCTGTCACCCGATCGTGAGCTAGCCACCACAAAAAAGATAGACCCGCAAAATACTGATCAACCGTTGGGGCTATGTGACTAACACAAGTGGCCCCTAACTCTTGATAGGCCCGTTCCATGGTGGCCACTAACCGCGATCGATCGGCGGTAGAACCCTCCACCAATCGATAACCCGGTGGCAAACTAGCCGCCAAATCCATGGAACACCAACGCCTTAGATAATAAAGCCAACTCATCACCATCAATGGGGGCTGGGGCCAGCATGTCACTGGGCAACCAGATCCGAGCGCTCACCGCTAACATCGCCACCAGAAACGTAACCAAAATCAAAAACGGAATGACATAGGAACGGATAATGGACATGGTGCAAGCCTGAAATTAAGAATGAATGGGAGTGGCACCCTAAGGATCTACCACTCCCACTAGGTATCGTAACGTCTCTTCTATCTTTCTTCTGCTTTAGGCCCCACCCAACAGCAGACCCAAGTTATCTCCCCAAATCATCGTCATCTAAGCCCGGACGCGGGACAGGCGATATGGGCTGGTGGTGAAGTTTGCGTAACCACCACCAACCAGCGACGGCGATTATCAGCGAGCACCAACCCAGCAAAGATTTCAGCAGCAAAAAGCCCCCAACGGCAAACATGGCCCCAAACAGTAGCGCCAGAGCGGCTACCACCCGCTGAAATTCTAGGCCCAAATTTTGCAACGGTCTGATGCCCGTGCGCTGACGCTGGCGCTTCCAGCCAGGTCCACCGGGACGCACGCGACGGTAAAAGTTATCCAGGGTTTCGTCAGATTCAGCGGGGGTCAGGAGCATGACGGTCACCCAAACGAAGGTGGTAATGCCCGCCGTCACCAACAATCGCAGACCAAAATCAGAAATCTTCACCACCTCAAGGACGCTGGTGAGCAGGCCAATCACAAAGCCAGTCACCATGGCACTTAGCTCGGCAGCCGCGTTAATCCGCCACCAGAACCAGCGGAGAATAAGCACCAGCCCAGGCCCAGTACCAATGGCAATCACTAAGCGAAAGACCGTGGCCACATCGGAGGCAAAAAATGCAGCCGTTGCCCCCAAAATAGTCACAATGACGGAGGTAATACGACCGACGTTAACCAATTCAGTTTGGCTGGCCCCTGGATTAATAAACCGACCATAGAGGTCATTGGTCAAATAGGACGCGCCCCAGTTGATGAGGGTAGACACCGTACTCATAAAAGCGGCAATCAACGACGCGACGACCAGCCCCAGCAAAACCGGAGGCAAAAAGTCCAGCATCAGCTTAGGATAGCCCAGCTCCCGATCGGCTAAATCGGGATAAATTGCCACGGCAGCCAAGGCCACAATGATCCAAGGCCAGGTCCGAATCACATAGTGCAAGATATTAAAAAACCAAGCGGCTTTCTCAGCTTCATTCTCGTCTTTGGCCGCCACCAAACGCTGGATAAACTCTCCACCACCGTCGCTGCGGCGAAAGGACCACCACTGTAGAAAGACATAGGCCATAAAGGCACTAGCGGGAATGCCCGCCACGGAACTCCAGCCCAGTCCCCCCTCAAAGGTAAGCGGCACCACACTCAAAATATCAAACTCAGTATTTGCCTGGGCCTGCGTGACTAGGTTTTCCATGCCGCCCACTGAAGAGACGGAGGCCACTGCCACCACCACAGCCCCAAATAGGGCCAGGAAAAACTGAAAAAAGTCCGTGGTCACGACCCCCCAGAGACCCGAAAACCCAGCGTAGAGCAGCACAAAAACACTAATGACAATCACACTCCAAAGTTTGAGAGAGTCATTAGGTTCCACCCCCAAGCTCTGCCAAAGTTCCAGGGCATCGACAACTTTGACCATGGCCAACATGGCGTAGCCGATGCCAATGCAGTTAATGGGTACGGCAAAGAGAAAGGCTTTGACACCCCGCAATATGGCGGCGGTTTGACCGCCGTATCGAATTTCGGTGAGTTCTGCGTCAGTAACCACTTCGGAGCGTCGCCACAGCCGCGCAAAGACGTAGATCATCACCACATGGGCAATGCCAAAGCTCCACCATTCCCAGTTGCCCGCAATACCACGGGAGCCGACCACACCGGCCACATAGAGCGGTGTATCAATGGAGAAAGTGGTGGCCGCCATACTAGTACCAGCCAACCACCAGGGCAATGACCGCCCCGATACAAAGAAATCCTCTAAACTTCCTGAGGCCTTGCGAGATAGGTACACACCTACCAACATCGTCAAGAGAAGGTAGGCCACCACAATCAGCCAATCAATTCGGAGCATGGGTGTGAAACTTAGGTAAATCTGAAGCGATAGCCCAAATCATCCCATACGGAGATTCACTGTCGCAAAATGTCCATAAAGCTTGAGGCCTCATCCCCCATTCTTTTGGAAATCCAGTGCCCGCCTACTGAAATTCCTTGGGTATTGCCTAAGGAAAAATTTTCTATGTTTCGTACTATTTTTATGCTCTCGCTAGCCGCGTTTACCATAGGCCAGCTAGCCCCTCAAGCCGTCGCCCAGGGACTCACTACCACCAGTGGGGATACGTTTGAGCGCCAAGCAGACCTGATGATTCCCATTCAAACCATGATGGGTAGCTGCCCTACACAAGTGCGGTTTTGGCGAGAATATCAGACCGACTTCGAACCCGGCGATCACCTGGGCCTGATGTTAGATGTGTCGTCCATCGGCCAGGGAGAGACTGAATTCATTGACAGCCAGGACCATGCCGTCACCTTTCGGACTCCACTTTCCCTAGAGTTTTATAGCTGTATCGGTACCCTAGCCCATAGTGACGAACGTCAGCGCCGTCTACTTAACATGGTTTTTAGCGCAGGCTATGCCTATTTTCACTTTGACATTAGTCCCATCAAACCAGCCGTTGACGACACATTTTTTGTCAACATTACCCACCAAGAAATAGTAGGTCAGTATCCCTATGTTCGATGGAGCGTTGGGGACTAAGTCTTGTAAGGGAGCGGCTTAATGATCGCCGAACAATTTAGAGTAATCCTCCATGGCTAAGCTGCCCATTGCAGAAATGTATTAGCCCACTCTAGTCTTATCAAGACCAATGAAACCGTAACTCCACTATTCTTCTTCGCCTGCATCATCCTCATCGGACTCGTCTGCCTCGGTGACGTGGGCCATTAGACTCGCTTGTAGCCATGGCGCTTCGAGCCGAATTACTTGCCGTGCATTGCCATAGGCCCAGCTCAGCGGCAAGATTGTATACCCGATGTATTGTTTAGAGTGGGGAGTGCGGTCTACTACTAGCGCACAGTCAACGGTGTCATCCGTAATCAACGCCAGGGGCAGCAAAAGCTGTAAGCGATTTTTACGGGGATTGTAATAAGGAATCGCCGTTCTATAATTTAACTGGGTTTGCAGCATGGCTAGGCGCAACGCACTTTCGCATCGCTCCTTTATCGCCCGAAATACTAACGGATCTTCATTGATGGCGCGCTTAAACTGGTGCTGATAGGCGTTGCGTTCTGAGCTAGACAGATCTTGAACATCTCGTGGCTCGAACCCTTGCGGACAATAGGTTGTCAAAAATTCTAACGGTAATCGATCTGGCCGTTCTTCAATCACATGCAGCCAGTTAACCTGGGGCAATCCGGCATGAATGTCATAAAACATTTCCTCTGGATCGGTAAAGTAGTTAGCGCTGCGAGGCAAAGGGTGAAAATGATTCGACAGTGTCCTACCTTCTTGGTTCTGTCCAGAGACACAAAAGTCAATTAAGTACCATTTTTGCGGGCGTCCTCGCTGGTCTAGAGCAAACAGCGCATGAATAGGATCAAACTTACGATCTAGTAGCCCAGTATTAAACGCACTGTATGTTCCGTCTGCTGAAATGGCTACCTTATCTTCGTACTGCAAACGAATAAACGTATAGTCCAAATAGTTTCTGAGAATGGGATAAGCGAAACCACTAGGAGGCGCTGAGCCAAAGTACCAAGACTCTGGTAACGCTAAGGCAGCTAATCGTTCATACTTTTCTTCCAAATATGGAATAAACGCATAGTCGAACAGGCTGATGATAGCGCGGGCCGATTTTGCTGACCGACTTGGTTTGGCGGGTCGGCTTGGTTTGGCAGGCTGACTTGGTTTGGCAGGCCGACTTGGTTTAGCGGGCTGACTGGATAGTGCCTCTCGTCGAATCAGTCGTATGTAGTCAACTGGTGCATGCTCCGAAGTCTCCTTTTTGAGTTCAAGTAAGTCTGAATGCT
>CALHGI010000625.1 GCA_938029995.1 uncultured cyanobacterium
ATAGTAGGGCTCTTGCGGCTCTAACTCATGGAGTTCCAACACCGATTTCACCCCATGTAAATCAATAAACTGGTCAATTTTGCCATCACTGTCGCAGGTCAAGTCCGCCAGGGTCGCTCGACAGGTGGGTTCTTCGTTGAGGCGGTGAATGGGCATAATCGGAAACAGCTGATCAATGGCCCAGGTATCTGGGGCGGATTGAAACACGGAAAGATTCATGTAGTAAATGGACGCCATCATCTTTTCTAGCCCTGCCAGGTCGTCGGGCACATAGGCTTCCTGGCGCAGCACTTGAATGATTCTCTGACAGCAGGCCCAAAAGAGATTTTCCACCCTGGCTCGCTCCGTCAAACTGAGATAGCCAAAGTTAAACAGACTGGTGGCTTCCCCCTTAAACTGTTCCGCATCGTGGAACACCTCTTGGTAGTTGTGGGGGCTGATGTTTTGATAGGCCTCGTACAGCTCCTTGAGAATGGCGTGGTCCTCTGGAGATGGCTCAAAGGGAACCTGGGGCCGAATCTCGCTGCTACCGAGCACATCAAATACCAACACAGACTGGTGGGAGGCAATGGCTCGGCCACTTTCGCTAATCAACGTGGGAACGGCTAACCCCTTCGCGGAACAGGCTTCCTTGACCTCCGCAACAACATCATTGGCGTAGTTCTGAATGCTGTAGTTCTTCGAGGCCGGAACATTGGTCTTGGAGCCGTTATAGTCCACTCCCAGGCCACCGCCCACATCCAGGTATTGCATATTAGCCCCCAGGTGCACCAGTTCCACATAGATCTGGCAGGCTTCCCGCAGGGCATCTTTAATGATGCTAATGGATGACATTTGGGAACCGATGTGAAAATGTAGCAGCTGTAAGCACGACAGCATGTCCGCTGCTTTTAATTGTTCTACCACCGTCAAAATTTCGGGAATGGTCAGGCCAAATTTGGCCCGATCCCCGGCTGAACCACCCCAGCGGCCCATGCCTTTGGTGGAGAGTTTGGCCCGCACCCCTAACCGGGGAAGAATATTTAGCCGCTGGCTAATCTCAATCACCAGGGGCAGCTCATCCAGTTGTTCTAGAACAATCATCGGCTGTTGCCCTAGCTTTTGCCCCAGCATGGCGGTCTCCAGGTAGGCCCGATCCTTATAGCCATTGCAGATGAGCAGGGCTCCAGGGGTTTTTAAGGTGGCTAGGGCAATTAAAAGCTCAGGCTTAGATCCGGCTTCTAAGCCAAATTGATATCGCTCGCCGAATTTTACGAGATCCTCGACGAGATGACGCTGTTGATTGCATTTGACGGGGAACACTCCCCGATAACAACCGTCATATCCATACTTAGATATGGCCTTGGCAAAACAAGAATTAAGTCGTTCAATGCGATCTTCCAAAATGTCAGAGAAACGAACAAGAATAGGGAGGGATAACTTTCGCACCTGAAGTGCCTGGATCAGTTCGTGTAAATTTAAGGACCCACCTCGATCGCCCTGGGGTGAAACGATCACATGCCCCGCTGCATTGATGGAAAAATAGGGCTCTCCCCAACCGTTGATGCGATAGAGTTCTTCACTGTCCTCAATAGTCCACGCAGAGCTGTCTGAAGAGAGTCTACCGGTGGTAGGTATTTCAGATTTAGTGGCGCCATGCGCGTTATGTTGATTGACGGAGGCGGATGCTGAACTCATCAAGGTGTTTCCTTTAGCAAATGTGTAATGATAGTTTAAATTTATCTCCAACTTATCGGTAAAGTTCCAGCAAGTCTGAATTATTTAGACACTGAGCTATGGTGGCTAAACGTAGATTACTCGGCTTATCTGATAGCCGTTGCTTACTTGTCAAGGGTGCATTAATGGGCCAGACAGGCATTATGCCAGGATTTGTTAGGTTAATTCACCCCGAAAAATTGCAACGCCTACTCGTTTTTTATTTAGACAATTTGTACAAAGGGATACATTCAATCTATGAAAACACGCACAGCCCCAATACCGGTTGTCCCTGCTTTGGCAGTTGATTTTCTAATTGTACTGGTGGCGATGATCGCTGCTTTTCTCTTTAGCCAAGCCGTTAATCTAGCGTTGTCATCGGAAGCCATCAACGAAACCTTACAGGCGCCTCCCCAGATACTGGTGGTGGTGTCCAGTGTGATTATCCCCTTAACCCATATCTTTATTGATGGGATGAATTCGTTGGGTAATCGTTTTAAGCTCCCCTTTGCGGGCAGTCGTAAACGCACCCAGCACATCTATGCGAAACGCATTCACCTGGGGTTGTTGGCCCTATATTTTAATGCGATTTTAGTCGCGCTCTGTTGGTCGGCGTCCGCCATGCCCGTGATGTCCAAAATTTATTTGGCAGCCGTGTTTGCGATCGCAATCTACGCCCTGGGCCAAAGTATCCCCTCCACCAAGCTAAGCTTCACCATGGCCGGGGTGTTGTTTGTCATTGTGCTGCTAGCCACCCAGACCTTTATCATCACCAAAACCCAGGCCCAGGCAGAACAGGCTGGCGAAGAACTGCGGGAACGCCTCGGGGGTGAGGGAGATAAAAAGTAAGTAGGAGACGGGCCAATGCCCCAGGGCGATGCAAAGGCAGCGCCTAGGACAGCTCCACCACCGCCTGATTTTTAGCGAGCACCTCTTCGGTGAGCAAATCCTCCACCGTTACCCGCAGCAGCCGGTCTTGGTCCACGGTAAAGCTCAGACGCACCCGGTCTTCCCCCGGCATGCCAGGGGGGTTGAGGGCGGCAATGTTGGGGGCTTTTTCGTTTAACGGTTGTGCCGTGGCATCCCCGGTTTTCGCCTGGCGGGTCACCAAACGGTTGCCCTCAAAATAGACCTCCGTACTGCCCTGCTCCCGCCCCAGCTCACCAATAATCAGTTCAATGCTGGGCTGCTTTTCACTGGAGGCCCCCAACACCAACTCAATGGGGTTGGCCATGGGGTAGGGCTGTCCCTGGGGAATAATGCCATGCCAACCGTGGCAATTTTGGCGTCGGTCCCAAAAGCGCACGCCATAGCCATGGTACAAAAAGTCCTTCAGCTGCACCTGTTGAAGCTGCAAGGCCCCGGCAGCAACGGCGGTAAAGGGACGATCGCCACAGACCCGGGTGCCAGAAAATCGCTGATTTACCCAGGTTTGGATGGCTGGAATCTGGGTGGTGCCCCCCACCAGCAGCACCGCATCAATATCCGCCAGCTCCAATCCCTGGCGACGCCCCTCCTGCAATACCTGGGTGACCCGTTCCCCTAGCCGTTCAAAAAAACCTTGGCGTTGCAAAATTGCCTCAAACTGGTCACGGGTAAGGGTCAGCTCGTAGCTATAGAAGGTTTCATCATCAAAATAGCTTTCACTGGCA
>CALHGI010000626.1 GCA_938029995.1 uncultured cyanobacterium
CTATGCCTACCTAGATCCTGACAGCCAGCGGTGGAATGCCCCTGGACTTGGTAACACATTAACGAGTATTCGACGGGATCAAAACAGACGTCACCAGGCCATTACCCAAGCGTTTGAGCATTATATGGCTCAACGAGACGCCACCGACAATCCCCCTACAGACAGCCTGGACACTCCAGCATTAGCGCTAGCATCACCTCCATCCATGACATCGCTCCAGTCCTCAGAACCTCAGCAGGACAATCAGGACACAGGCAACTTACTCTCGCCTTCCATAGAGCCCGTAGAATTTAGCATGGCTGATGGTCCAGACCATGACACCCCAGCTGCCGACAGTTCCCAAGCCATGGCTGTCCCCATGGCCGAGACTGGCCAAATTCGTAGTTAATGGCAAGGTCCCAAGCGTTAGTTTGCCTGGGCAATAGACAAGCATAAAAAAAGCAAGCTAGAGTGAGTTTGATGTCGACTGGGAATGTCAATATCATGCAAACTCCATCCGCTCCAATTTCATCTTTGTCAGATGCCATTGAGCGTTGCCAATCGTTGGGTATGCGACTGAGTCGTCAACGCCGTTACATCCTAGAGCTGCTATGGGATGTGCAAGAGCATTTGTCCGCCCGAGAAATCTATGATGAACTCAATCATCGAGAAAAAAAGATCGGGCACACCTCGGTTTACCAAAACCTTGAAGCTCTTTTTGACCAAGGTATTATTGAATGCATTGAACGTTCAGACGGCCGCCTGTATGGCCACCTCAACAGTTCCCACAGCCATGTCAACTGTTTGGATACTCAAAAAATAATTGACATTGATATAGAGTTACCTAACGCCGTCATTGAACAAGTAGAACAGCTGACGGGCATTAAAATTACAGATTATAGAATTGAGTTTTTTGGAACCACGGACTCAAAAGGTCCCAGTTAATATAAGGCTGATGTCGTTAAAGGATGACAGTAACGACCCTTTGTAGGTGCTTAACCTAACCGTTCAACACATCCCGGCTAAATAGTACCAACACGGTTCCAAAAACAATTGCAGCCATGACTAATTCCATATCTAATAACTCACATGATTAATTGGCACATAACCAGATTGCCCGGTCATGCGTCCTCATGCACGTACTAGAGTGAGCTTCATTTAAGTTTTGAGAATTAATTAAGTTTCCTTGTTGTTAATCTGACCGTAAAATATTTATCACCCTACTGTGCTTAACTACGAATTTGCACGGGCATCACTAGATAGGTCATCTGTAGGCCGCTCACAGGCGTCAAGATAGCTGGACTGGTGGCAGAATTGCACTGGAGCTGAATTTCAGAGCTGGGCAAAGCTCGCAAGCCTTCTAGCAAATAACGAACATTGAAAGCAATGTCGAGATCATCGCCCGTTACCTGGGCGGACATTTCTTCGCGACCACTGCCGACTTCCTGAGCTTCAACGGAAAGCGCCAAGGTTTGTCCCGTATTGGCAATGGACAGTTTAACAATGTTATTGCGTTGATCGGCCAATACCCCAATGCGTTCTAGGGCTGCCATGAGCTGTTTGCGATCTATGGTGAGTTGCCGCTCAAACTTACGAGGAATCAACTGTCGATAGTTGGGGTATTGGCCTTCTAAAAGGCGGGTGGTAATGCGCTGATGACCTAGTTCAAAGACAACTTGGGTTGGATCAAATCTTAAGGCGACCGGTTCTGTACCTTGATACGCCTGGAGCAGCCGTTCTAATTCCCGTAGTGCTTTCCCAGGTACGGTCACATCAATCGAAAGGTCGACCCCAGAGTCATCTACACTTTGCACTACGGCCAGTCTGTGACCATCGGTGGCCGCAAATTCTAGGTTTTCTGGCTCAGCAACCACATGGACGCCGGTTAGGACCTGTTTCGTTTCATCGGAACTCGTGGCGAATAAGGCTCCGCGTAAACCTTCTAAAATCGATTCGGCGGAAACACTGGCTACTTGTCCATCTTCCACCAGGGGAAGATTTGGATAGTCAGCCGCATCCATGCCCCGCACACGATACTCACCAGCCGAACAGGTGAGGGTAATCACTGGCTCCGTTTCTGATTGGATAAAATCCAGATCTTCCGGTGGTAGTTTGGCTACGATATCCCCTAGTAATTTCGCTGGGACTGTCAGTATCCCCCCTGTATCCACATGGGCCGAGAAACTGGTTTGAATCCCCAGGGTTTCATCAAAACTCGTCAGAGTTATACGCTGTGTGTCCTCATCAACGTTCACCAAAATATTAGCGAGCACAGGCTTATTGGGTCTTGAAGGAACGGCCCGACTAACGATGGAAAGGTGCGTGTTTAGATCACCTTGGGAACACACGAACTTTATGGCTGACATATCGATATCAAGAATGCTGGCCAATCGTAACACCCTGCAAGAAGGATGGAAAGACTTTATTTTGAACAAGTTTTACTTGTCTAGGATCTAGATCTAGTCTTTATTAGATTTAAATAATAGTAGTAGTAGGGGTTGGGGAAACTGTGGAAAAGTGAAGAGAGAGCCTTGATGTTGTGGGGTTTGAATCTTTTTTATCGTGTGGAAAAGCTGTGGATAGATCAAGACGTTTTCCCCAGCTTTCCTAGGCCGTCCAGTTTTTTCCCCATAGGGCTATTTCTTCTCCCCATGTAATCCCCATCTTTTCCACAGAAAAAAGAGGGTTTTCCACAGAGGAAATGTCCCATACCTTGGCATTAAACTTAATATTCTCAAGGGTTTCCGGCAAGCTGACGCTGAATTTCTGTAGTTCTCCAGTACTATTTTCCACAGCCTAAAAAGGGGGGATCTGATTTAACCAGATCCCCCCTTTTTAGGCTGCTGTTTGTATGGACAAAGCCGAATTGACCTTACTGGCTACTCAAGCTGATGCGATCGCTCAGTTCGCGGATGGTCTGGGCCATGTTGAGATCTGTTTTGATGAGCTGGGTAATTTTGTCACAGCTATATAGGACGGTTGTATGGTCTTTGCCGCCAAAGACTTCGCCAATTTTGGGTAGACTCAGGTCCGTATGTTGCCTCAGTAAATACATTCCAATTTGCCGGGCCTGACTAATTTCGCGGCGACGGGAATTGCTTTTGAGGTCATCAATCGGCACATTAAAAACTTCGGAAATAATGTCTAGTACCGATTTGGGAGATGCATCTACCTTGCCCGCTGGTGCGTCTAGCACCGGCTTGAGATTTTCGATGGTCATGGGGAGACCGGAAATAGATGTGTAGGCAATGGCCCGAATTAGAGCCCCTTCTAGTTCGCGAATGTTTGAGGTATAACCCGCTGCAATATATTCTGTGACGTCGCGACTTAGGGTGACGTTTTCATATTCGGCTTTCTTCTGCAAAATAGCCATGCGGGTTTCAAAGTCTGGGGATTGAATATCGGCAATCAGTCCCATGGAAAACCTTGAACACAGCCTTTCCTGTAGCCGAGGGATTTTATTCGGAGGACGATCAGAGGCTAAGACGATTTGTTTGCCCGCCTCATGGAGCGTGTTAAAGGTGTGGAAGAATTCTTCCTGGGTGTACTCCTTACCCTCAATAAACTGAATATCGTCCACTAGGATGATGTCCACGGCGCGGTACTGCTCTCGAAAGCGCTGCATACTATCGCGGCGGATGGCTGTGATCAGATCGTTGGTGAACTGTTCGGTGGAAACGTAGGCAATGCGAGCATTAGAGTCAATGTCTAGGCGATACTGACCAATGGATTGCATGAGATGGGTTTTGCCCAGCCCAACGCCACCACAGAGAAATAATGGGTTAAATTCACGTCCTGGGGACTCGGCCACCGCTAATGCTGCGGCATGGGCCATGCGGTTATTGGCTCCGACCACAAAGCGGGAAAAAACGGCCTTAGGGTTGAGGCCAGGGGATCTGGCCTTAGTGTCGGCATTACTGGGTCGTTCTGTAACCTGGGGCAGTGGCCAAGCAGCAGCTTCACCCGATCGATCGATGCCATCATCCGTACTTTCACTAACCGTGACAACCACGTCAATATTGTGGCCTAAAAGTTCTTGGGCTACGTCGGAAATAGCCTGAATGTAGTGCTTTTGAACCCAATTGCGGGCAAAGGGATGGGGGGTGGAAATCGTTAAGGTTTGATCGGCTAGGGTTTGTAACCGAGTGGGTTTAATCCACGTTTCAAACGTAGGGCCGCTGAGTTGGTCCTGAAGTTTCTCGAGCACTTCATTCCAAAGACCTTCTATCTTGTCCACAACTAACCCTCCGGCTAAAGGTGAGCACACGCTCTGCGCTAACGGCTGAAATTTGTCCTTATCCACGGTTGATAATCAAATGGTGCAAGGACATCTACCCTAATTGGCATCATGACTCAACGGTGAGTCGTGATGGTGGTGGGGTAGTATGAAACTTTTTTAGGTATTTCAGGCTGAATATTGCTCAGATATTGAGCAGGGGCACTGTCCTGGGAATTAGTTCAGCATGGGCTCAAGGATTCGGTGACACTGAATCATGATAGGAACATTGATTACAGGTCAGAACAGCATCGATATATAGGGCAGTTTTTAGGATGATCTGGAGCAATAATTTAACTGATGGGTCTATTACCTCTAAAGTGAAATTATGACTACATCAAGAAGCTTAGGGATGCACACCTAAACTGAAAGCGGATGACTATTAAGGCTTTGCTCCTTATTATCTAGCTTGATCAACTGCCTATACCAGGTTTGGGAATGTCTAAATACGTAGGTATAACTGCTTAGAATGTTAGAAACTACTTAGCTCTAATACCCTAACCTTTTGTCGCTCACATATCCAGAGATCACACCATACAAATTTGCAGGCCGGTCATAATCTTCTTTAAAGAATTGCTTGGTCTCTGTAGGGGAGAAACTTGTGAATTTTGGCTGGCATCTGTTGGGTAGCATGGCTGAATAGCTGGCTAGTATCGTTCTAGTATTTTGGTGTTAGACGTAGGCTATGTCTGTTTTCTGGAGATTGTGCGATCGCAACAAGTGGCTATCCGGATCCCTTGGTGTTCTGTTGGCAAATTACAATAAAGGTTGAACTGTATTAGACGCTGCATCTGTTGGGGCCATGCTTCCAACCACGTCTACGTTGAAACGAGTCGTTTCTCCTGCCGGCCAAGCAACTGTTCTAGACTTGGACAGGGTCTAATGTTCGAGCCATCCAGTCATCACTAAATTTATGTCTAATCTACGCCCTTCCACAGCTTGGTTTTTTAAGTCGTTAGCAACCTATGGGTTTATTGCGGTGTGCAGCACGACGGCGGCCGTACTCACCACAGCACGTCTCGTGCCGACTACGGCACAGCAATCGCCTACTACGGGGTCTGGACGTTTGTTAACGGATCGTAGCTTTATCGCTTCGGTGGCTGATCAGGTGGGGCCAGCGGTGGTTCGGATTGATTCCTCACGCACCGTGGCCCAGCGGCCCAGTGTGTTTAATGATCCGTTTTTCCAAGAATTTTTTGGGGCTAGGGGGCAGCAGCCATCCACTCGGGTAGAGCGGGGTCAGGGCTCTGGCTTTGTGGTTAAAGCCGATGGGCTGATTTGGACCAATGCCCACGTGGTTGAGGGCGCCGATACGGTAACCGTGACTCTTCAAGATGGCCGCGAATTTGAAGGGGAAGTCATAGGGGAAGATCCTCTGACGGATGTGGCGGTCATTCAAGTAGAGGCCCAGGACCTGCCGACGGTCACCTTAGGGGATTCAGAACAGCTGCGGCCAGGGGAATGGGCCATTGCCATTGGCAACCCCCTGGGGCTAGATAGCACCGTCACAGCAGGTATCGTCAGTGCCACAGGACGGACCAGCGCTCAGATTAGGGTGCCCGATAAACGGGTCCAGTTTATTCAAACCGATGCTGCCATCAATCCTGGTAATTCCGGTGGTCCGTTGCTCAATGAGCGGGGTGAGGTGATTGGGATTAATACGGCCATTATTGGTGGAGCCCAGGGATTAGGATTTGCCATTCCCATTAATTCTGCTCAACGTCTGGCCCAGGAATTAATTGAAAAAGGCCGGGTGGATCATGCGTATTTGGGCATTCAAATGCGGACCTTAACCAATGATCTACGCCAACAAATTAACCAGGATGCTCGCAATAATATTCGTCTATCGGCCGATGAAGGCGTGGTTATTTTAGGAGTGTTGCGTAATTCTCCAGCTGCCCAGGCCGGTATGGATGTGGGCGATGTGATCGTATCCATGAATGGCAAGACCATCAGCGATGCCGAACAAATTCAGCAGATTGTTCAAGATGTTGGCGTCGGGGATGCCATTACTGTTGAGATTGATCGGGGTGGACGTCAGGTTAGTTTAGCTGTGGAGACCCAGGTGTTGCCTCAGCAGCCGCAGCGCCGATAGGTCCCATGGGAAATGTACGTCCGGTGATTGAATTAGGCGATGGGCGCTTGAGACAATGGGCCCGGCCGGTGGGCCCGGTGGAAGATCCTGGTTTACAGAGTTTAATTGATGATTTATTAGCCACGGTGGTGCTTAAAAACGGTGTGGGCATTGCAGCTCCTCAAGTGGCGTCAGGTCTACAACTGTTCATTGTGGCATCCAGACCTAATCCGCGTTATCCCCAGGCCCCCACCATGGAGCCCACGGCGATGATTAATCCTCGCATCCTGAGCCATAGTCATGACCAGGTCAAGGGATGGGAGGGATGTCTCAGTGTGCCGGGGTTGAGGGGGTTGGTTCCCCGCTATCGTGCTATCGAGGTGACGTATCTGGATCGCGATGGCCAGAGGCATCAACAATATTTTCAGGATTTTATCGCCCGCATTTTTCAACACGAGTACGATCACCTACAGGGTAAGGTCTTCCTCGACCGAGTTGAGGACCCTCAGGATATTTTGACCGAGGCAGAATACCAGCAGCGATTTACCTAACGCTGGCCAAGGCGACGGTTTATGGAGACCATCGTTAAACTCGTTTAGGTTTGCTCTTGGGCCGCTGCTTACCGCCCCCTTTGCCGGTTATATCCCCGTCCACTTTCGAAATACGTAGGGGTTGACCAGAGATGGAAACTTTTTTCAGATGGCGTAGGATTTCCTTGGAGACGCCTTCGGGTAAATCGACGGTACTATGGCTGTCGTAAATATTGATGCGGCCAATATAGCGGCTTTCTAAACCGCTTTCATTTGCGATCGCACCCACAATATGACCCGGCTTTACCCGATGACGGTGGCCCACTTCAATGCGATAGCGACCCATACCTTTTTCCGGCGGTGATGTTCTGTGCTCCCTCCGTTGGGGACGCTCCCGTCTATCACCACGGCGCTCAGGTTTCGACCGCTTACGCTCCTCTAGCAGTAAGGGTTCATCCCCCTGGACTAATTTCGCCAGGGCGGCTGCGAGTTCAATGGCAGGCACATTATGCTCCTGCTCATATTGCTCCATCAGGTTATTAAAGAACTCCAGGTTTTCCTCAGCTAGAGTGTCCGTAATCTGCTGCTTAAAACGGGCAATGCGCTTATTGTTGACCATTTCTGTGGTCGGCATTTCCATTTTTGCAATTTTTTGTTTGGTGGCCCGCTCAATGGCATACAGTAAGCGCCGCTCCCGAGGCGCGACAAACAAAATCGCTTCACCGTTACGGCCTGCCCTACCTGTCCGCCCCACGCGATGCACATAGGTTTCCGTATCGTAGGGCATGTCATAGTTGATGACGTGGCTGATGCGTTCCACATCCAGACCTCGAGCGGCGACGTCGGTCGCTACCACAATGTCCAACTTGCCTGATTTGAGCTGATCAACGGTTCGTTCCCGCTGGATTTGCGAGACATCGCCACTCAAAGGAGCCGTTTCATAGCCCCGAGCTTCTAGTTTTTCCGATAGCTCAACCGTTGCGATGCGCGTTCGCACGAAGACGATCATGCCATCAAAGGTTTCTGTTTCTAAAATCCGGGTCAAGGCATCTAGCTTGTGATAGCCACTCACCATCCAATAGCGCTGTTGGATAGTGTCCGCTGTTGAGGTCTTAGACTTAATTAAGACCTCAGCCGGGTTATTCAGGTGGCGCTGTGCAATGCGACGAATTTCTTTGGGAAGGGTGGCTGAAAAGAGAGCGACCTGACGGGTGTCGGGGGTTTTTTCCAGCACCCATTCCACATCGTCAATAAAGCCCATGCGGAGCATTTCATCGGCTTCATCTAACACCAGGCACTGCAGCGCACTCAGATCCAGGGTGCCTCGCTTCATGTGATCCATCACTCGGCCAGGGGTCCCTACGACAATATGAACCGAGCGTTCTAACTTACGTAGTTGAATGCCATAGCTTTGACCACCGTAGAGGGGTAGTACATGGAACCCTTTCATCTGTGAGGCATAGCTTTGGAAGGCTTCCGCCACTTGGATAGCCAGTTCTCGGGTGGGAGTCAGTACCAGGGTGTGGGGTAACCGTTGGCTAATATCTACACGGGTGAGTAGTGGTAGGGCAAAGGCTGCGGTCTTACCCGTGCCAGTCTGAGCTTGCCCAATAATGTCTGTACCCGCTAGAACATGAGGGATTGTCTGAGATTGAATTGGCGTTGGGCTTTCGTAGCCCAGCACCTCCAAAGCCTTTAGTACCGGCTCACTCAATGACAACTCACTAAAGTTTGGAGCCGATTCCACATCCATTGACATCTATTCTAAACCTGATACGAGCGCTGTTCAAGACTGACAGATGTTGAGCCAAAAATAAAATCTGACAACAAAAAAAGCGATATGTCGATCACTCTAAGATGCGGTGGACTACTGATCTGTCAATGATGTCCCCACTATAAAACTAATTAGAGCTTTTTACAGATTGGATGAATTTTCTCTGATCACGAATCCTTAACTCCATTGAGTATGCTCTATACTTAGGACATGTCAGCATATGTGTTGGGTGCATCACCAAAAAACGGGGACCACATAGGAGAGCCATCTCCTATCAATTAATTTTCATACTTTTATATTCCGTTTTTGGAAAGCCTATAACATCATGCAAACTACCTTTGAAGTCTCCCAAGATTGGGGAGACGGCTTGGTGGGTTTCGTTACCGTTGAAAATAGCGGCTCTACGGTTCTTGAACCATGGGATCTGACTATTGAAACCACCTTTGATATTGAAACGATTTGGGGTGGAGACATCCTAGATCGAGTTGGGAATCTCTATACCGTGGGCGCTAAGGGGTGGAATGCCCGTTTAGCGCCTGGGGAAAGTGCTAAGTTCGGTTTTGTGGGGCACAATGCCACCGCCGAGCGGCACCAGGTGACAGCTGTACCAAAGCCTGTGATTGTTCTGTCGTCGCCTCAACCGGAGGTGGTTGTTCCCGATATCCTACGGACGACCTTTGAAATCTCAGAAGATTGGGGTCAGGGCTTGGTGGGTTTTGTTCACCTTGAGAATACGGGTTCGGAAGTTCTCGATGATTGGGTTTTCACGATTCAAACGACGTTTGATATTGACACCCTTTGGGGGGGAGAGATTATTGAGCGTAAGGGGTTTCTCTATACCATTAGGGCTAAAGGGTGGAATTCGCGATTAGACCCCGGTGAGAAGACTAAATTTGGCTTTGTGGGGCGTAATGCAACATCTGAAACTCATCAGGTAACGGTTGTTGCTGAGCCTTCTTTTTATAGTCCTGCGTCTGTACCCACCGAGGTTGCGTTGGAGGCAGGACCGTTAGCGGAGGTTGATGCGGTTGATTTTGCGATCGCACAGGACTGGGAGGGAGGATTTACCGGTCACCTCAGTTTTACCTACAGCGGCACCGAGCCCTTGCAAAACTGGCACCTGCGGTTTGAGTTACCGTTTGAAATTTCAGAGCTGTGGCATGGAGAAATTGTTGACCATCGTTTTGAACAAAATACCCATTTCTACACCGTTAGCAATGCTAGCTGGAATGGCACCCTCCTCCGGGGTGACACCATTACCCTGGGGTTGAACGCTCAAGGGAGCTCTGTCCATGGGCCCATGCATTTCTATTTCAATGATTTGCCCGTAGCATCGGCTACCGGTGAAGGCGTCACGTTGGAGTTGTCACCGACATTACCAACATCAGAACCCATAGTTGCCCAACCCATGGTTGAGCAGCCTGTAGTTGAGCCATCTCCTGCTGAGGCAATACCGGTCGAAGTACCGGTGACTGAGGGACCTGCTGGGACCCAGGAATTTGTTGAGCCCTCCTTGGGGATGGACTCGTCTCCAACTCCAGAGCCTGGGGGCGAGCCCCTGTTGCCAGAGGCTCCTGGTGTAGCGGAATCTATCGTTGCGGAGCTGCCTGCCACTGAACCGTCGATGGCCGCAGGCTTACCGCTTGAAGACTCGTGGATGCCAGGGCCTGTGGTGGAGCCACCTGCTCCGCCAGTACCTATGGTGGAGGCCTCTATTGTTCAACAGCCTTCCCTAGAATCCGCAGCATCCGCTGTTTTAGACGTCCCCTTAGCTGGACAACTGATGCCGGA
>CALHGI010000627.1 GCA_938029995.1 uncultured cyanobacterium
CCATATGACAAACAGCTGAATGTATCCAGCTGTTTGATGCGTCCATAGTTATGACAACTACAAGCATTCAGCGATGACGTAGGCCATAGGCGCTATACTACATGCGGACAGCGAGCGCTACGTTACATGTGGCCAGCTGTAATTGCGCCTAGGGCAACGGCCAGAACTATACGGGTCACTTCGATGACACCAGCAACCGTGGCCACCGCACCCACCTTACGAATGATGGCAGGGGGCATATTGCCTTCCCATAGGGGATTCACGGCACCAACAAAGCTAAACTGAGCTTCGTTACCCACACCTTGGTAGCGCTTGATGCTCAGTTCCTTCGGTAGGGCAGGTAGATCCTGATTACTGGAAGAGAGCTTCAGGGAACGACGACTGGGCACCTGAAAAGGGCCAAACGCAGCTACATATTCATCGGACCCAGTGAGCTTCTCAGCAAAAGGACGAATGCCCTCTGAAGCTAGCAATGAACTCCACTTAAAGACTTCGGACTGAATAGCAGGACGCCCCAACACACGCTCGAAGCAAAGCTGCACAAAGCGATAGTTGCTATTGGTGGCCAGGATGTAGTTAACAAACATATCGGAGCAAATTAGCTCACGCACCAACTCCTGGGTAGTTAGCTCACCATTGATATAGGCAGAATCCAGGGATTTATTGTGGTGGAAATCAATATTGCGATTGTCTTTGAAAAGACGACGGTAAACTGCCTGGAGGCAGGCTGCTTTATCCATTGTGGAAAACGTCTTAATGCCGCTGGCATCACCGTTTTCCAAGCGAAGACCGCCATTGGTGGATACGGGGATAACCTGGTTATTATTGGCTAGTGTCTGCATTTGTAATTGAGTTTTATAAATGGACAAGCAGGCATTCATAGAGCCCTTCAGTCACAAGCTATAGTAATGACTTGCCGTTCATCACCCACAGAACTGATAAGTATATTTACTCAATTTGTTTCGGTATGTTGCATTACTCTCAGAAACACAGGCAGATATCTGAGGCATGCAGGGACTAGGAACTATTGGCAGTCAATGATTTTAAGATTTTTTTAGGTTTATGGAATACGCTCAGATTTTCTCAGGAATGATGGTGGTAGCTGTGGGCAGATAATTTTATTTGACAACTAGCGTTCAATAGTCGTATTCGGTGTGAGCTTGCACTGCTTCCGAGGCTAATGGCGTTCTGTTTTTCCATCGGCTAATCTGCAATTCACCGGCCAAAGCAAACACCTGTCAAAGCACATCAAGCTAGTGGTCTGTCCAGACTCAGACTTAGGATGAGGCGAGTAAAGCGTTAAACGATATGCAGAGTCACCCTTTACTCTTCATCAGAGCCCATCCCAATTTTTAGCGTTGACGCTGCCCTAGCCCCAAGGGTATATGTCTTAAGCAATCTCCCTGAGAATTTTCGCTATTAGCTGCCTTGCAGACAGCTGAATTATCTTCTTACCCGTAGAGCCCCGAAAGATTATCCCCCAGTCTCTTCTTGAAGACTAGATTGAGATAGGTCATCCTGCGGTTTTACCCTAAAGAGATCCTTGAAGACTTGATCGATCAGATAGTCAAAAATGCAGGTTAATACCTTTCTAGAGACCCAGAAAAAAGCGCCAATAATGGCCAAAAAGGCACCGACTAAATAAAGAACCCAACGATGATCTTCATGGATGCTTAGGGACGATTGCCCAGGGTGATTGATAAATGTATTAATCTGATCAACATGACGATGTATCGCCGGACTGTTGACGTATTCTTGGGTTAAGGGAATTTTTTGGTTGTTAGCAATCAGCATCACTCGGCGCATCTTAGCCCCCTTAAAAGCAGGGCCAATGTCTACTTCAGCACGTTGAAGTTGCTCAATTGATTGGGTGTTTTCATGCCCCAGGCTGGATGAGGTCAGGCCGCAGACAAACTGAGGTGAAATAGTTTCCACCGATGAAGTGGCTATGGGATCGCAATGCAGGGTTACCTGGGGAACAAAACGAGTAAACCCAATGAGCATTACCCCCAGCAAAGTTATTAAACCGATGGCAAATCGTGCGGCAAAAAGTCTTGCTCGGACTAAGGATTTTAAAACTTGCTTGATGTATTCAACAATCAGCATAAAGCCTGATGCAGGGTCTGCATCAAGTCTAGCGTATTGAAACTGGCGCAGTTTTAAGGCCCCCCCGTCGTCAGTCTCCATGCCGTCGCTGCCGTAAATAGTTCAGCACGGCCCCACGCGACGCCAAGTCTCCCTTTTTACCGTATTTATCAATGCGTTCTTGCTCTCCATAGATTAGCTCATAGCACTTACCCTGCAATGTCCCTTGGGAATGTACCACCGTTGCTTGCCAATCCATCGCCATACCCGGCGCACTATAAACCCTCAGGGTAGGATACTCAGCCAGGGCCACGGTAATGATGGTCATCACCGCCCGCTGTTGGTGAAAGGGCATCGCGACAACTAACAAAGATTTGACGCCCTGGGCCTTGGCATAGCGTACGGTAGCTTGGGCTTCAATCAGGGTGTTGAGGCTGTCCGTAGGGTCCGTGGGGACAGGCTGTACTAGCTCTGGTGAAACATAGGAGGTGATGCGATCGCACCACACCGTCTTCCCCGGATAGCCACTCATCGCCTCCGTACCAGGAATCCAAACCGCGTCGGTCTGGCCGCGCTCCACCAGACTTTGCGCCCGCTGAAAAATAGAAGATTCATTATCTGGCGTTTGACCAAAAATATAGGCCGCCCCACAGCTTGGAGGCAACGGATCACAAAAAATACGATGGAGTAATTCTTCCGATTCAAATATTTCCATTTAACCTATTTAGCACAGACAACCACAGCATCAAATATCGTCAGCATACCCCCAATATAGAGAGATTATCGCCGATCAAAATAGCTCAAGATAATGGGTAAATCCGGAAAATAAGCCCATCAAGCCATATTAAACATATCAAGCAAAATAACGTTCCAAAAATCTGGAACTGTGGTCAGGGGACAACAAACCCATGACCACAGTTCACTTGGCATTCGAGGTGCGTGGGGCCTTAGCAATATCCAATTTGCCCCCTACAATTAACGAACAGAGTAGAAATGGACTGAGTAAAGAGGGGACTGAGCATGTCGGCTAAACGCTATGCCATTATTGGCACAGGGGCCATTGGCGGTTACTACGGAGCACGTTTACAGCAAAGCGGCTGCGACGTTCATTTTCTGTTGCGTAGCGACTATGACCATGTGAAACACCATGGCCTGGTGGTGGAGTCCGTGGATGGGGATATCACCCTATCCCAGGTCAATGGTTACCACACCCCGGCAAACATGCCCCCCGTGGATGTGGTGGTGGTGGCCTTAAAAACAACCCAGAACCATCTCCTACCAACGCTTATGCCGCCCCTTAATGACGGGGCCCTGTTAGTCACCTTACAAAATGGCCTGGGCATTGAAGAGGCCATGGCTCAGCTAGTCCCGCCGGAACACATCATGGGGGGGCTATGTTTTATTTGCTCTAACAAGGTGGGACCGGGCCGCATTCACCACCTAGACTACGGCAAAATCCAGCTGGGGGCCTACAGTGCCACGGGGCAACAACAGGAACTGACAACAACCATGGAAGCCGTTGCCAATGACTTCCGGAGAGCCAAGATTCCCATTGATGTTACTAACGATCTGTTTGTTGCCCGCTGGCGAAAACTGGTGTGGAATGTGCCCTACAACGGTCTGTCGGTGGTGTTAAACGCCACGACCAATGAGCTGATGGCCAATGGGGCCGTGAAAAGCCGAATCCAGGCATTGATGGGTGAAGTCATTAATGCGGCGAACACCTGGACTGACCGTCAGACGACAAACACTGACCGATCTCGCCATATTCCGCTATCATTTGCCACCGACATGCTGGAGGCCACCGCTAAAATGAAGCCCTATCGGACCAGCATGAAAATTGACTTTGATGAGGGCCGCCCGCTGGAGGTGGAGGCAATTTTGGGCAACCCGATGCGGGCGGCCGCTGAACTGGGGGTGGCGGTGCCGGAAATGGAAAAGCTTTATGGACAGATTAGGCAGCTTTCGAACAAGAACGCCGCCGCCCATAGCCGTTGATGTGACCCGGCGCGCCCCAGGAGATTGGGCGCGGCCCTAGGCAAACACCACCGTACGATTACCGTAAACCAATACCCGGTTTTGTAAATGCAGCCGTACCGCACGGGACAGGACTAAACGCTCCACATCCTTACCTTTGCGGATCAAATCACTCACCTGGTCTCGATGGCTCACATGCACCACGTCCTGCTCAATAATCGGCCCAGCATCCAAGTCTGAGGTCACATAGTGTCCCGTTGCCCCGATGATTTTCACCCCCCGCTCATAGGCCCGATGGTAAGGGTTGGCCCCCACAAACGCAGGTAAAAACGAGTGGTGAATGTTGATGATCTTTGGAAACTGACTGAGGAAATCAGGACTTAAAATTTGCATGTACTTCGCTAGCACCACCACATCGATGGCATGCTCCTTCAGCAGCGCTAACTGCTTGGCTTCCTGCTCTGGCTTGGTGGCCTTGGTGATTGGAATATGATGAAAGGCGATATTAAACTGCTCAGCAATCGGCCTTAGGGTTTCGTGGTTGCTCATGATCAGCGGAATCTCCGCCGCTAGCTCCCCGGCCTGGTGCCGCCACAGCAAGTCCAGCAGACAGTGGTTTTGCTTGCTCACCCAAATAGCCATGCGGGGCACCTCGTCCGAGAAGTGCAGCTGCCACACGGCCCCCAACGGTTTGGCAATGGAGTCAAAGGCAGGACCGATCAGCTCTCGCTGTAAATTAAAGCCCGCTAACTGCCATTCAATGCGCGACAAAAATAGCTCGGATGGCTCATCTCGATGCTGGTCGGCATGGACCACATTGCCCCCGTTGGCATAGATAAAGTTAGCGATTTTAGCCACCAGCCCCTGTTGGTCAGGACATGAGATTAGAAGAGTTGCAGTGGGCAAGTTTACGGGTGAGGTCATGGGTGAAGTCACTGCGAGATTGTCCTACATACTAAACATGATCCCCTGTCCAGAACGGCTGCTGTATGCAAGGGAAATGGGTTTGAACGGGGATAGGGTTGATGGGATCAACACCTTGCCAGGGCAATTTTCAAGATGGTGATCGATAACATTCAAAAACGGCAAGCTAGGACCTTAGCCCAACTTGCCGTTTGATTATTCAGTATATCGATTCAACGGATGAACGAAACCATCGGTTATGGCTTCAAGCGTTTACATCCGCTGCTCTAGGAAACCGGTTAGGCGGCCTAGGGTATCGTTGAGCTTCTCGTCGGTGCTGGGGCCTGCATCCACTTCTTCAGTGCGCTTCATTCGCTCAAAGGAACGAATGATTATGAACATTACAAAGGCAATCACCACAAAATTAATGACTGCGGACAAGAAAAGACCGTACTTGATGCCATTGGCAGAGAGCTCTGCAATGTCTGAGACGCCAGCGGCACTGAGGGCTGGGGTCAACAACAGAGGGGTAATAATGTCCCCGATGAATGAGGTAATAACCGCACCGAATGCACCACCGATGATCACGGCTACGGCCAAATCGACGACATTTCCGCGCAATAGAAAGTCACGAAAATCAGTCATGAAGCTGCCTGCAGAGTTCACAGCCTGGGAACGTGATTGTTTACTAACCATAATGATGTACGTCCTTAACGAAAAGAATCCTGTGTGTCTGTCTTTCACATTGAAACAGCCCGAGTGGCCATGTTAAATGGCCGCCAAAGCGTTGAAAAATAAGCGTATTTGTACCTACGCTTTTTCATTGTTCAAAGTGAATTGCTGGAAGTATATCAGTGTTTTTCCTGAAACCCAAAGCATTTAGGTTACGTAACTCTACTTTTTGAAAACCTAGCTCCGCACCCTGGACAATGCATAGAAATCTCCAGGGGGTCTGTTTCGTAACATTATCTTTGTTATGCCGGGGTTATTTGGGGGGCTGCGATCGCAACCGCCTAGGGGTCTGTCAAGGCGAAGACTTAGGATAAGGCGAGTGAAGCGTTAAACGATCGGATAGTCTCATCGGGGATGCGGATGATCTCAACCAACCAACGACCAAAGCCAGCGTGGGGGGTTGGCCAGATAAACCCTGAACGGACATC
>CALHGI010000628.1 GCA_938029995.1 uncultured cyanobacterium
GGCCAGTCCTTTTTCATTTATGAATTAAACTCTGCTGGCCCCATGGACCATGGAGTTACTGAACAGTAATTGTGCCAACCATACCAGCACCACGGTGAGGAGCACAGAAGTAGCTGTACTCACCAGGCTCAGAGAATGTGGAGGAATAGGACTCACCAGGGGAGAAGGTTAGCTGCTCTTGGGATAGGGCATCAGCTACATCCTTACCGCCAGGAACAGCAGCCGCATCAAAAATTACGTTGTGGGGGGCCATTTTGTTATTAACCCAAGTGACCGTATCGCCAGCCTTGATGGTGATACTTGCAGGTTCAAACGCGAGCAGACCAGCATCGGATCCCATTTTGACGGTGTGATCAGTAGCGTAGGCAGGAGCTGCATTGAAGACAGTGCCAGCGAAAACCAGAGCCGCTGTCACTAACAACGCTCCCATGGCCCGCAAAGCTCGGTTAAAAAAGGTCATGATAATTTTCTCAAGGTTGAATTTAGAGCTAGTTAAGCATTCTTAACTACCCATACCTAATTATTTTAGAATGCCTGCTGTCCCAGTAGACAAATAAACAAAAAATAAAGGATTCCTCATCATCCCCCTGGAAAACAGCCCCCTAGTCCATGGCTAGCTAAAAATCGCAGCGGCACCATGGATGATCCCCAAAACCTCAGACAAAAGCCTTAAAAAATAAGGGGTTCACAGATTTAGCCCTGGGCCACGCACCCGCCCCTTAAGCAGGATCACCCTGTCTGAGATTCCAGGCCGCTAACTTTACAGTTATTTATATTTGACCTGATGTCATTTGACGGGGGCAAAAAAAACTGGAGACGATGGTCTTGGTTTAACCTGGGAGCCATTGGCTACCGTGGGTTGACCTCAGACCGTGACTTTTTTTGAGAGGAGTAACCGATGAAATCTATTTTGGCTACGGTTGTGGCATTCGTAGCAAGTGCCCTTGTATTCATGGCCCCTCCTGCTCTGGCGGCGGATGCTGAGGCTGGAGCTCAGGTATTTTCGGCAAACTGTGCCGCTTGCCACATTGGGGGTGGCAACGCAGTGAACCCTGCCAAAACATTGAAGCAAGCTGACTTGTCTGCCAACGGAAAGGACACCGCAGCAGCCATTGTGACCCAAGTAACCAATGGTAATGGTGCCATGCCTGCGTTTGGCGGTCGTCTAACGGCTGAGCAAATTGACAACGTTGCAGCCTATGTCCTGGCCCAAGCTGATAAGGGTTGGTAAACGCCATGTCTCTGGCTGATTCCTACCTGCAATCAGTCATGACTTTTACCTAGATTAATCTCAGCTTTAAACTTCAAGACCTGTTTTTAGGGGTGTCTCCCCCCTGGAAGCAGGTTTTTCTATTGGGTAACGTAGTTCTACAGGCAGTTCTACAGGCCAAACAGCCTTAAGTAGTCAGACGGTAATATCATTAATCTATGTAAAAAATAATACTTGGTTGAAGGGTTACGGATCGTGGATAATACGTGACCGAGAATAGACACCTTTGGAGGCATTAGGATGCTTGCTTCGACCGTTCAGACACATATTTCTCCTGCGATCGCAGGGAGCGAACCCCAGTGGTTACTTTGGTGAGGCCTAACGCCCTGGCCACCCTAGCCAGACGATCGGTCACCACGGTCTGTGCCCTGAGTCTCGGGGGCTGCCAAGTGACCGCTCAGATCACTCCACCCCCTGGGGGCCGGCCGGTCATTAATACCCATTCCACCATTGTGCAGCTGTTTGAATGGCGCTGGCCAGACATTGCCCAGGAGTGTGAAACCTGGTTAGGCCCCCAGGGCTATGGCGCTGTGCAAATTTCCCCACCCCATGAACATCGCATTATTGACCAGGACGCTACCCCCTTCCCCTGGTATCAACGCTATCAACCGGTGAGCTATGAGCTATCGAGTCGCAGTGGCAATCAGGCCGAACTGACGGATATGATCGAACGCTGTGATCACGCAGGTGTAAAGGTCTACGCCGATATGGTGATCAACCAGCGGAGCAACGCTGAGGCCAATGCTGGGATAAACCAGGACGGCGACAGTAGTCCCCAGGATTATGCCACCCATTTTTCTTCCCAGGATCGTGGGGGTCCAACGGCCCTAGATACGAACAGTAAGCCCGTGCAAGATGAAATTGCCACGGCGATGAATACACTCATAGAGCTGGGTGTGGCCGGGTTCCGCATTGAAGCGGCCCAGCATATCCCCCCCAAAAAACTGGCCAGCATTGTGCGCCAGCTACGGCCCCTCAATAAGCAATTCCATACCAACGGCGGTCGCCCCTTTATCTATCAGGCCATTACCAACCCAGGGTCTGAATCCCCCCAAACTAGCGACTATTTTGGCCATGGCTCAGTCACCGAAGTTGATTACGGTCGCAACCTCGGTGAACAGGTGCGCCATGGTCAGCTCAAAAACCTCATGCTGTTCGGGGAAGCATGGAATCTGATGCCCAGCCATAAGGCCGTGGTGTTTACCGATAATCACATCACCCAACGCAGTCGCGATCGCAACATCGTTACCTTCAATACTCCCGCAGATAATGGCGCCAGCTATACCTTAGCCAACGTATTTATGCTGGCATGGCCATACGGTATCCCGAAAGTGATGTCCAGCTACGACTGGCCTAGGGAAGAAGGCAACTGGTTTGGCCCTCCGGCCACAGCTGACGGCCAAACCCTTCCCGTTAGCTGTGGTGATGGCTGGGTATGTGAACACCGCTGGCCTAGCATTGCCAACATGGTAGAGTTCCGTAACGTTACCCAAAGCGCACCCACCATTGACCATTGGTGGGATAACGGCAATAACCAAATAGCCTTTGCCCGAGGCAAGCGGGGCTTTGTGGTCATCAATAACGAAACCAGCCCCATGACCGCAACATTTATGACAGGTCTGCCGGAAGGGCTCTACTGCAACGTTTTAGCCACAGAAACCAAGACAGCCAGTCCAACACTCAATGACGCCATTACCGATACATGCCATAGCTCAATTCTGGTGGACAACAATGGTAGAGCCGAATTTTCAGTCCCCCCCCGCCAAGCAGCGGCCATTCATATTGGCCACACCTTCTAACTTAGCCCCACCGCCTAACTGGGCTAACTTTTTATGGGCATCTCCCCCTGCTAATCACTGATGTAACAGGGGCTCTAGACTTCTCCATCCATCCTGGACACGATGGACAGGAAGCGTTGAAAACCAGACAGAGCGTGTACGGTTTTCAATCAGTTTTTTTCTCCAGCGACGTTGATAGGCTAAGGCTAAGGACATATTTCCAAGGAAGCCAGCCCATGCCAGTCAATAAAAATCCCCGTCCGCCACGCTCCCAGCAAATTAGCAGCCTGCTATTGCTGTTAGGGGCTGTGCTACTGACGGTAAATATTTTTCTACCGATTCAGCGAACGCCACGCACCCCCTACAGCATGTTCATCCACCAGGTACAAGAGCATGAGGTGATCAAGGCATCGGTAGGGCAAAACGAAATTCGCTACCAGATTAAAAATGAACTAGGAGAACCGGGCACGGTATACTCCACCACACCCATTTTTGACCTCAAACTCCCCGACCTATTAGAAGCGAACGGTGTAGAGTTTGCCGCCACTCCCCCCGCCCAAAACCAATGGATTGGCAGTTTGCTGAGCTGGGTAATTCCGCCCTTAATCTTCATCGCCGTGTGGCGCTTCTTCCTAGCCAGAGGTGGCGGTCCTCAAGGGGCACTTTCCATCGGAAAAAGTAAGGCCAAGGTTTATGTGGAAGACGAAACCACCAAAATTACATTTGCCGACGTGGCAGGTGTGGAAGAAGCCAAGACTGAACTCGTCGAAATCGTTGATTTTTTGAAAACCCCCCAGCGGTTTACCGATATCGGAGCAAAAATTCCCAAGGGAGTGCTCCTCATTGGCCCACCCGGAACTGGCAAAACCTTACTAGCTAAGGCTGTAGCCGGAGAAGCCGGTGTGCCCTTCTTCAGTATTTCCGGGTCCGAATTTATCGAGATGTTTGTGGGAGTGGGGTCCTCTAGGGTTCGCGACCTATTTGAACAGGCCCAAAAGCAAGCACCATGTATTGTCTTTATTGATGAATTGGACGCCATTGGCAAAGCCCGCGCCTCGGGTGGGTTCTATGGGGGCAACGATGAACGGGAACAAACCCTAAACCAGTTGCTAACCGAAATGGACGGCTTTAGTGCTGGGGACAAGACCATCATCGTCCTAGCAGCCACTAACCGGCCGGAGACCCTAGACCAAGCCCTCCTGCGCCCTGGCCGATTCGACCGCCAAGTCTTGGTGGATCGACCTGACCTCAAAGGTCGAGAAGCTATTCTCAAAATCCATGCTCAAGAAGTCAAACTTGAGGACACTGTGGATCTACACACCATCGCCACCCGAACCCCTGGGTTTGCCGGCGCAGACTTAGCCAACCTCGTCAATGAAGCGGCATTACTGGCAGCACGCAATAACCGTCAAGCCGTCATCCAAGCAGATTTTTCCGAAGCGATTGAGCGGGTCGTGGCTGGCCTAGAGAAAAAGAGCCGAGTACTCAACGACAAGGAAAAAGAAATTGTGGCCTACCACGAAGTAGGCCACGCCATGGTGGGAGCGCTCATGGAAGGGGGTGGTCAGGTGGAAAAAATTTCCATCATTCCAAGGGGTATGGCCGCCCTAGGCTACACGCTTCAACTGCCAACGGAAGATCGTTTTTTACGCAGTGCCGATGAACTCAAAGGACAAATTGCCACACTATTAGGCGGTCGTTCCGCAGAGGAAGTCGTCTTTGGCTCCATTACCACTGGAGCAGCCAATGACCTCCAACGGGCAACGGAAGTAGCCGAGCAAATGGTCACCACATATGGCATGAGCGATGTCCTGGGCCCTTTGGCCTACGACAAAGGACAGCAAAGCTCATTTTTAGATAGCGGCATGCCGAACGCACGGCGCAATATGAGTGAGGAAACGGCCCGAGCCATCGACACCGAAGTCAAGGGTCTCGTGGAAACAGCCCACGAGCAAGCGTTGGGCATTTTGCGTAGTAACCGAGGAATACTCGAAAGCATTTCACAGCAGCTGCTCAAGGAAGAGGTCATCGAAGGCAACGACCTGCGCCAGATGTTGGCCCAGGTCAAGCCCTTGGAAGCATAAAGGTCCACCATCCAGACATTCCTTCTAGCTGCTAGGTGTTAAACCGGGGCAATGGCGTAGGCTTACCAATGCCGTAGCCCTGGGCATAGCCTACGTTCAACGCCCTGAGTCTTTCTAAAATAAGGTCGTTTTCAACAAACTCAGCGATCGTCTTCATCCCCATCATG
>CALHGI010000629.1 GCA_938029995.1 uncultured cyanobacterium
GGCTCCGGTTTTATCCACACAGAAGCGACCAAACACCAGCTTGTCGATCAGACGGACGCCGGGGCCAATGCGGGAGTATTCAAAGATGACGCTCTTGTCCACCAGGGCACCGCTGCAAATACAGCAGTTGGGGCCAATCATACTTGGCCCGACGATGGTGGCCCCATCCTCGATTTTGGCCATTCCGCCGATGTACACCGGACCTTGGATATCAATTTTGTCCCAGTTGGCCTGCACGTTCAAACCGGTAAATACCCCCGGCTTGACCTCTTGGCCAGGGATACCTACGCCCTTGACCTGGCCGGTTAGCACATCCTGGATGGCCTGCCAGTAGTCGGGCACCTTACCGATGTCCACCCACTCAAATTCCATGGTGATGCCGTAGAAGGCTTCGTTGGCTTCCACCAGCTTGGGGAAGAGGTCACCACCGATGTCAAACTCTTGACCGGAGGGGATGTAATTAAAGATTTCAGGCTCAAAGATGTAAATACCCGTGTTGATATTTGTGCTCAGGGCCTCTTCCACCGTGGGCTTTTCCTGGAATGACTTGATGCGACCGGTGTCGTCAGTGACTACCACACCATAGCTGGGCACCTGCATCAGGGGCACTGACTTTGTGACGATGGTGGCGATGGAGCCTTTTTCCTTGTGCCGCCGGACCGCTTCCGTCAGGTCCAGGTCGATGAGGGCATCCCCACACAGCACGACGAACGTATCGTCGAAAAATGGTGAGAAGTCTTGAATTTTGCGCATACCGCCTGCGGAACCGAGGGCATCTCCCACCAGCTCACCATCGGTAATGCGGCCTTCAAAGGAATAGGCCAGTTCCACACCAAAGCGCTGACCGTCCCTGAAGTAACCTTCAATTTCATTGGCCAGGTGGCTGACATTGGCCACCACCTGGTTGAATCCATGCTGCTTCAGTAGTTCTAATAGGAACTCCATCACTGGCTTTTGCAGGATGGGGATCATCGGCTTGGGAATGGTGTACGTGATTGGCCGTACCCTAGTTCCTTTTCCTGCGGCCAAGATCATGGCTTTCATATATGTTCTCTCTAGTCCTTGATTAACAGCTAAGAAGTAAAAATAAGCGGACGGCTATCATTGAATGATTCCGCCTCAACAGCAAGCGCGTGGCCCTAAATCTAGGGTTCTAAATTTTAGTTAGTTGATCAGAGCCCTCCCAAGGCAAACCTTAAGAACCTGTCTAAAGTTTGCTATTACCGAATTAATCTGGCAATGCCAGAAATAAGAACATCGGCAACGTCAAGATAGTAACAAGGGCGTTTACAGTATACCCATGCATATTGATGGTCTTCATTGCTGCCTCATAGATGCCAGGACAAATATTGATTTTTATTTATTTCTATCCTGATAAGACACTAATGGGCCACCTTTTGGTTCGGCCATTGATGCTGATGTGATCGGCCATTATGGATCTGTATTGATCGGTGCCTAATCTGGCATCACATAGGCGGGCACATCCGCCATGGTGACTTCATTGAGCTGTCTGACTTTAAGGTCACGGTAAAAACGGTCTTGGGCCAGTTCTACCTTAGACTGGGAGGACAAAAATAATAGTCCCCAAAATACGCCCACCTTTTCATGGCGGTAGTCTTCTTCGGTTAATTCGGTTGTAATGGGGCCGCCGAGGATGGCGGGACGGAAGTTGGCCCAATGCTCTAGGAGGCGTTCAAAGTCCATCCAGTCAATGGCGCTTTCCAGTTCTTCCCAGTATTGGTCTAGAAACGTGGAGAGGGCGTCGGCAATTTCCGATAGGTTTTCCTGGTGGGCCAGCTGGGCGATGGTGCTGATGGCTTTGCGCTTGGAGTGGGGTTTTGCCCCCCGGTGGCGATTGCGCGGCGTCGGGTTGGCCATGGCCACCGCCATCATTTCTAACTGGGCAATCAGTTCCTGGAGGGTAACCTGGCGTTTTTCGGGTGGGTTAGCCACCGCCCGGCGGTGAATGTAGTGTTCTAGGTTGCGGGGTAGGCGCTTGGCATAGCCCTGGGGTTCAAAGGCCTCTTCGGGATCTTCAAATTCGGTGACTTCTTCCTCTATTTCGGTGCGGATCAGGGTGTCGGCCTTGAGCAACACCAGCATGGAGGCGTAAAGAAAGGCCTGGCCGGATTCAGACAGATTTTTTTCGTAGGGGGAACGGCCATTGGTCTCCACTGGGGGGGCCTGTTCCTTGAGGCTTTTGAGAAATCGATCTACCACATCGATCACGTTCACATCCCACGGGTTAATTTCGCCCCGTTCGGATAGGTCAATGAGAAATGCGATCGCACGTTGAGCTAAGGAATTAGCCATGGACATTCATTGCTGAGTACTCGCTAATGGGTCGGGGCTGAGGATCTAGATCAGCAACGCCAACGCTACATATAGCGTGAACAAATGCACTATAGCCTAGAAGAATTGAAATTTCAAAGAAAACTGTCAAATTCAGTAATAAAGGACCATCGGCGGCTTACAAAACTCGCAAAAATCGCTTGGTGGCCGCAGGATTGAAGGCACTAGGAAGCGGTTAGTTAACTTTTCTTTAGAAAAAATAAAAAGGAAGGAAAAAGGCGGACATTTCCCACGCTTTTTCCCTTCCCTTGACGGTCATGGTCTCTGGCTGTTCAAGGGTTTCACCAGGGCAACCTAGGGCCTCTGGGTTAAGGTGTCATAAACCCTTGGTCTGGCGCTTGCCTAAGCCGTTGCTTCTTCTGTTTCAGTTCCCTTGGCTGAGCCCGGCAACATCGGTTGTAAATCCTCTAGTTCCACCCGATAGCGCTCAACATCTTCTTCCAGTTGCTGAATCTTCATTTCCCGCTGCTGGACCTGGGGATTGATGTTGAAGTATCCCTGCACCTGCACCCATACGCTAAATACCCAAGCCAGGACAGCACCCACTCCGAGGGCAATCATCAGCTCTATACACAGCGGTGCTTTAATGTCGAACCCACTGACCACATGAATGGTGGCGGGGTCTGTATTTTCGATGGCAAACAGTACGAGGGCCAGGCAAATGACGAAGATGACGACAAAGTTAATCTGCCGCATGGTAGTCACCTCAACTCATAAATAATCTAAGACAGCTACAGGCTACTACAGGACCGCCTGGATCGGTTGAAGGGTTTTTATTTATTCAAAGAGTAGGGCGGGGCTGCCCCTTGTTTGCGATCGCAGTTTTCTACTGTCGATTCAGTCCATGGCGCACCCCATAGCCCCCTGCACACAGCAGCGTGATCACCACCGCCCCAATGCCAATGGGGCTTGGGACCCAAAAGGTGGCATCAATCTGATTGACTTCTCCGGGCCGTAACGGCCAGTGCCCCCGGTGGCCAAGGGAGTCAATTTCAAAGCTTAGATCCAGTGTTCGCCACCGGTCTAGGGCGCCGCCGTCGCCAATGGCGCTGTCGGCTTCAAGGGCGCTGAGGTCAATGGTGGCCTGGAGCTGATTGGCCAGGGCTACGCCCCAGTTTTTCTGGG
>CALHGI010000630.1 GCA_938029995.1 uncultured cyanobacterium
GATGACGCCCTATCATCGGGGGCGTTGGTGGTGGGTGAGATGGCCAACGCCCCCGATGCATCGAGGGAACGGTTAGTGGTGCCGCTCATGCATCAGGAAATTGTGATGGGCGTGATGGTTGTATTGCGTTCTGATCGTCCCTGGCAGGCGAGTGAACAGCAGTATCTGCAAACGGTTTCGGTCGGGTTAGCGGCGGGCTGTTTTTTAGACCGGCAAAATCAGTGGCTGCACCAACGGTTAAAAACGAAGCAGGCGTTGCAAGGGGAACAGTCAGATGTTTTTCACAATTTATTGCATCAGTTTCGAAATCCTTTAACGGCCATTGGTACATTTGGGAAACTCATGGTGCGTAGGCTTTCCCAAGATGATCCCAACTACCGACTAGCGGACGGGATTGTGCGGGAGAGCCAGCGTTTAAAGGAATTGGTGACTGATTTTGATGCGGCCGTCGATGTGGGTGATGTTGATATTGCCCAGGAAGTTACACCGCCGTTACTGCCAGAAAGTATGGCGACGGCTATGCCGCAAAAACCACTTCTACCGGCCCTAGGCCGCTCCTTGGAGGCTACACCTCAGTTTTTGGGAGAGGTGCTAGAGCCTTTAATAACGGTCACGGTGGCGGCGGCCGGTGAGCGCCATAGACAGTTTTGGCATTCTCCCCTGGCTAGTTTTTCCCAACAGCTAGTGGTGATTGATGCCCAGGCATTACAGGAGGTGGTTGCTAACCTGCTGGACAATGCCTTTAAGTATGCGCCTTCTCAGGCGTGGGTATGGCTTTTGGGGGGATTGAGTAAGCCCAATTATTTGGGCGTCGTCGTGGGGGATAGTGGCCCTGGCATTCCTCTGGAGGATCAAACCCACTTATTTGAGCGCAATTACCGAGGGGTTCAAGACCAGGGCCAAATTCCTGGCACGGGTCTTGGTTTAGCCATTGCCCAGGATTTGATTACCCAAATGGGCGGCACCCTTGATTTTGTGAGTCCCCTAAGTTCTAAGGAAATTCAGGCGTCATGGGTGCCTATTTCGTTGGATCAGCCGTTGTCAGATATGGACCACGGTACGGTTTTTATTATTTGGTTGCCTACGACTGACTAGTTGATGATGGGGTGCTACTGGGTTTGACCCCTGAAGTGCGCACCGACATAACTCGACGCAGGGCGTCAAACCAAAAACTTGAGCCCATGGAAACAGCTATGCCGGTCACTAGCCAGCCTAACCAGTGGCGGGGTATGGGTAGGGGCCAGTCGGCCTCTAGAACAGCTTGGGTGGCTAACAGGTTAGGGGAACGTCCAATGGGAAGGGAATAGTCTGACAAGGTGGTTTGGACCGCATCCCCAAGGGACTGAAGATCTTGGCTCAGGGATTGGGTATCAATGGGGTCAGCATCGCTAGTTGGGGCGACCATGGTCTCTAGGGATACTTGGTCCAGAGTTTGGATGACGCTAGTCCTTACGGCCTGGTCTACGGTGAGGCGACTGGCCATGTAAAAGGTATCGGCATTCACTAAGGCGGCAATGGCCACCCCTAGCAAAATACCGACTATTTTGGAGTTCCGTCGATAAACGCCTCCGGCCCGATCCATGCCTCGGTTGTACCAGTCTTCTAATTCGGTTTGAAATAGCTGGAGCTGATTGTCTGCACCTTGGGCCCTACTGCTGACGCGCTCAGCTAATAGGGTGAGGCTTTCTTGGAGTTGCTCCGGTAGCTTACCTTCAAGGCTTTGACGTAGGTAGGCTAGTTCGCTCGAGTTGCGATCGCTGGGCCCCGTTAACAGGGATAGTAATTCTTTGAGGGTGGGTTGCAACTGTCGGACCAGTCCCTCTGAGGCGTCCATGCCGCTGGCTATTTGCGATCGCAAATAGCCCAACCGCCGAACAAACGCCTGGGTTGCCCCATAACTTTCAGGTAAAATCTGGGCCCCCTGATCAGCAAAATGATCCAGCTCTGCCAACACCCGATCAGCAATCTGGGCCAAATCAGTCCGCCCGGCCCGGTAATCCAAAAATATTCTTTCCAGGGATGCCTCTAGGTTACGTAACTCCACATCCAGGAGAGCCCCATCACCGATGGCCGCACGCAGAGTATGAAGCGTATCCCCCAGGGGAAGCATAATGCGCTCCTGGAGCAATCGCTTCAGGCGAGACTCCACCACCGACTTCTGCAACCCCTCCAGCTGCAACGTCTCCAATAGGGTCGTCGCAAACGCCTCTGACGGAATATAAGAAGGGCCAGACGTTTGCGCTCCAAATACATTCCGGGTACGACTCACCAATCGATAAACCAACCCAATCCCATGGAGAATCTGCCGAGCCGAGCGAGCGATCACACCCTGGGCTTCATAATTCAAATCACGCACCATGGGGCTGGAATACAGACGATCGGCTAGCCTACGTGCCGCTCGAGCATCGTCAGATTGCCCCCCCGACAACAGCTGCTCAATCGAATACTTGAGATGTTCAGCCCTCCACTGCAGCATGGTACTAACGATTTCCTGAGCCTCGCTAGCAATCAAACCCAGGGCCATGTAAACAAACATCAGCCCGAGAGCAACATCTAAAACTACCGGCAACCCCATAATATTTCTGAATTAAAGCTAAGAATTCAGTCGATCAACCATGACATAGTAACTACCGTTTACCCATCATGATCGCGATTAGCGTCGCTACATAGTAACTATCGTTTAATCATCCTGTTCATTATCAGCGTCAACATTAAGCTGCTTTAAGCGAATGTGCTTGCGGCCAAGGGAGATTTCAAATTCATCTCCGGGCTTTAAACCCATCTGCTTTGTATAGGCAGCACCAATTAACAAATTACCGTTAGATTGCACCGTAATGCGATAACTTGCGCTGCGGCCCCCTCGACCATTACCTGTTTGAATACTGTCTAATTGAATACCTTCGGCATCAATCAGCGCATTCATAAATTTCATCATATTTACACGAATAACATCATTTTTTGTCAACGTGTAATAGCCGCAGGCCTTGGCCTTTTCCTCTCTAGAGAGATGCTCTAAGTCTTTAACTTTCTTGAGTAGTGTTTTCCCAGTTAATGGATTTGAATTTGACGGTTTAGCCATTCACCCACATCTCTAACATGAACACATTTAGTAAACAGATAACGAGCAGAATCATACATGATTGAAATACGTTTATGCACGCTGTTTGAATTTAATTTTTGATAATTACATTAAGAGTTGATTTAATGATTGATTTACTGAGGAAATTTCCAAAAGTCTGACCATTACAACCGCTTCTTATATTCATTTGGCTCTAATTCTACCCGGTCTATCCTATTGACCTGTGGGCAGATTCAGCCTTTTTCTAAACCTCAAACTCGGTTGAGTATCTGCCCCAACCATGAAACTTACAACCCGGGGACATTACAGTGTAAAAGCCATGCTCGATTTGAGTTTGCAACCCCATTTAGCATCGGTCAAACTGATTTCCCAGCGCCAAAATTTACCGGCCCCCTATTTAGAAAAATTACTGATTCAACTCCGTCGAGCCGGATTAGTCGAATCAGTTCGAGGGGCCAGGGGAGGATATCGCCTAGCCAAAGCTCCAGGTCAAATTTCCCTTGGCCAAATTTTAGACGCCGTGGGAGAACCCATTACCCCCTTAGAACTAACGGCCCCAGAAAAAGCCGAAGATTGGGTCACCCTCACCCTATGGCGACGACTCCAGGAAAATTTACGGGAGGTGCTTTACGGCATCTCCCTAGAAGAGCTCTATTACGATGCCCGCAGCTGGCAAGCGGCCCAAGGAGAAAACACAAATTTCATGGTTTAGGGCGAACTCTTCGTTATGGTTAATAAATTACTTCTCGCCTTACACCATGGCCAATCAGGTAGTTGAAATTCTCTCTGCAGAGGCGATTCGCCGCACCCTCAATCGTTTGGCCTCTGAAATTATTGAACGGACCGATAACCTAGCCGATCTGGTGCTCGTCGGCATCCACACCCGGGGGGTGCCCTTGGCCCACACCATTGCCCAACAAATGGAACGACTGGAGGGGACCCAAATACCGGTGGGGGAATTAGACATCACGTTTTATCGAGACGATCTGGATAAAATCAGCACCCGCACACCGGCAAAAAGTGTGATGCCCTGCGATCTGACCGATAAAAAGGTGGTGCTCGTGGACGATGTTATTTTTAGCGGACGGACGATTCGAGCCGCGCTTAATGCCGTAATCGACTACGGTCGTCCTAATTTAATCCGTCTGGCTGTCCTGATCGATCGTGGCCATCGCCAGCTCCCCATTCATCCCGACTTTATTGGCAAGTCCCTGCCCACAGCCCGGGAGGAAGTGGTCAATGCTCAAATCATCCCAGTGGACCCCAAGGATACTGTGGAACTATTGAGGGCCCCATAGGCCCATGAACTGGCCGGACCGTTTGAACTGGCCAGTTCATCTGGCCGAGTTAAGCCAGGAGACAGGCACCCATTCCGGAGGATATAGCCCTAACCAGGCTAAATTTTGGGTGTAATAGGCGGAATCTCCATCCCAAAAATCCTTGGAATCTGCCAGGGTGAGCTGGCTTTCTCGTATCGCATCGGCCACCTCCGGATCTAAGTGCCGTAGGGCCTGGTACACCATGGCGTACTGGGATGTGGCTCCGTAGTCCACCATGGCTTGACCCGCCAGGTCAATTTGGGCCGGCAGCTGCTGGGACTTTGTCCACTGTTCTACCAGGGCTGGAAGGTGATCGTTTAGGTAGTGACCCGCTGGGGCCGAGTTAAACCAAACTAGGTCGAGGGCCACTCGCCACCAGACGCGGTAGGCATCAAAACCATAGAGGCTCTTGAGGGGAGCGGTGGCTGGTAAGGGACGATAGTGGGGAGCCTCAAGGTGGAGGGCGACCCAGTCACTGGGTAGTCCCAACTCCGATAGGGGGGAGCTGGCTTCAAGCATTCTATAACCGGTGTTCACCAGCTCTAGCCAGTCGTGCCCTGGATCGGCCTGGGCAAATAGCCGGAAAGCGTAGGGGGCTATGTAGGACGGATTTAAGTACCAGGTGTCTGGCGATGGGTGGAAGGCATCTAGGGGGCCAGGTAATAGGTAGCGGCCGGAGAGATCATCTTTTAAGGAAATATCCGCCGTGGACAAGTCCCAAATGTCCTTGAGCTTGGTTTTGGCTAAGGTCAAATAGGCCGGTTTCTTCCAGTGGCGGGCCGCCATGATCAGGGCAGTGGCGGCATCGATATCGGCATCGGTGGCAAAGTTTGGATCTAAAATCCCCCATTTTTTAGCCTCCCCCGGTGCCGCATCCGGCCCCCACTTCCAGGCCCATAGATGGTCGATCAGCTCGCCGTCATCTCCACGCCGAGCCAGATTCTGTTCACCCCAGTCGAGCACCTGGTCAAAGGCTGAGGCATCATCGATCAGCAATGCCCGCAGCATGGCATAGGCCTGGCCTTCGGAGGTAGTACGCTGATCGTCGTTTTCCCAGTCGATCACCCGACCGTCAGTTTGAATAAAGCGCTCGCTATAGCGCTGCCATGTGGTTTCAAAAAAAGCATGGTCCGTCCCGGAGTCCGCTGTTGCCAAGGTAATGGTGGACGGCATTTCGGTGGGTAGTCCATGGACGGCTGCCGACCGCACGGGTAGCAAGAAGCAACCCGTGATGGCCATGTGGATCATCATTCCCAACAGCGCAAAGCAGCTCCAGCGTTGTATTCGTCTATAAAACGCGCTTGACGTCATGGGTATTTATCCTGTTATCTGGCTCCGTGTTTGGCCAATGGCTGTAATTACTGTCCCAAGGTATGGCAACAACTGCCTACCCTATTGTTTTAGAAAGTAACCCAGACAATGGGCTAAGGCTGTGTGCCAGTATC
>CALHGI010000631.1 GCA_938029995.1 uncultured cyanobacterium
AGTTTTCACAACGGGACGGTGACCCCAGTCTTATTAAATGCCCTTAAGGACCCTGCCGCCGCTGTGCGCAAAGTGGCGGTGATGGCCCTGGGGCGTCGGCAAGACCTGCAGGCCCAGCATCAGCTGAGTCAGCAACTAGAATCTTTGCTGTGGGACATTGATCTAGGGGTGAGCTGTCAGACCGCTCTGGCGCTGGGGCGCTTGGGGGCCCAGGATACAATCGAGGCCCTGCGGCAGGTACTACTTTCGGCCCATACCCCCATGGCCCTGCGCATTGATACCATCCGCGCCTTGGAATGGTATTGCGAAAGCGCTGACTCGTCAGCGGACAACAACAGCGGCACGGGGGGCGCATTTGCCGTGTTGACCCAAGCCTTAATGCACTTTAGTGACGATCTCAGCCTTACCCTAGGGCGTGCCCCAGGCAGCTCCCTATCCAGGGAATTAGACCCCAAGCACAGCGAAAACTCATCGGAACTTACCCCCCAGGAACTATCCCAAATCCTAGTGGCCATTATTCGAGTACTGGGGGAACTGCGCCATGGAACCATGGCCCAAGCCGCAACTGAAATTCTAATCAAACACCTAGGCTACCAATCACTGTCCCCCGTCACCTCGACGGCTGTAATCCCGACCGCTGTGATTCCGACGGCTGTTACCCAGGCCAGCATTATGTCCTTAGCGAGCCTAGGTCAGCCCCAGGCCTTTGATGCCCTACTACCCCTGCTTCACCACCCTGCCGATGCCGTCCCTATCCACACTATCGCCGCCTTAAAACGGCTGGACCCCGACCATAGTTTGTCCCGCGTGACCACCTACATCCAGAAAACTCCCAAGCACCAGACAGATATCCTTAGCCTTTGGTAGGCACGGTGGGTGTGCTGGGGGGCAGCGGCCATCGCCCCCTTAAATCAAGAGATGGCTAAGATGGGCGGCAATGACCTGTATATTATTAATGCGATAGTTTTCTACACTACATATTCCATAGAATCCCAGAACCATTGGTTCGATTTTAAGTTCAACTTTTTATCCCCTTAACCTGGCAAAAATCATCGCATTCTTAGTTGATGGTTAGGGGTTTGAGCAAAATCCTGAGAGTCCTCTCCTAATTTGTTTTTAGAATTCTTTAATAATATTTGCGTAGTTGGCCCGTGGCCGGTAGTCAGTCACACCAAATAGGATGGTGAGTCTGTCTAAAGTGTTAAGCAACTAACTCATTTAACGGTGTTTGGTATCTAATCCCCAGTCTCCGTCACTTTTTGCCAACCTATGCGCATAGAGCAGTTACAAGCATTCTTAGCGATTGCCGAAACTGGTAGTTTTCAGGCAGCTGCCCGCCGATGTGGGATCACCCAGTCAACGGTCAGTCGACAAATTCGCGGTTTAGAAGATGATGTGGGTATGCCCCTGTTTCATCGCACGGCCCAAGCCAAGCTCACCATTGGCGGTGAACGGCTTTTGCCCAGGGCCCGTCGCATTTGTCAGGAGTGGAAGCAGGCCACGGGTGAGATTGCCGACCTATTGGAAGGGCGGCAGCCAGAACTCTGTGTGGCTGGAATTCAGTCCGTATGTTCCCACTTTTTACCCCCCATCATTACCCAGTTTTGCCAGCGCTATCCCCAGGTACAGCTGCGGGTGACGGCCCTAGGGAGCGATCGCTCCCTGAAGGTATTGCGGGATGGCCTGGTGGACATTGCCATCGTTATGCACAACCCGATGCTAACGAGTTCCCAGGAAATGGCGGTCACTCCCCTCTATGAGGATCATGTGGAAGTGCTGATGGCTGCCGACCACCCGTTGGCCAGCTACAGTCCTGCCCCATGGGCCGAAATTGCCCGTTACCCCCATGTGGTGTTCAAGGACGGTTATGGCATGCAGCGGCTGGTGCAATCCCAGGTGCCAGAAACTGAGTTGAAAATGGCCCTGGAACTCAATACCCTAGATGCCTTTCGTGGTGTGGTACGCCAGGGAAAAATGATTGCCCTGTTACCCCAATCGGCCTTGGCGGAAAGTCGTCGCGATCCGGGGTTAGCCGTTCGCAGTACCGCTACCCCCACCCTGACTCGTCAGGTGGTGATGGTCACCACCCAAGATCGTCTGCGTTTGCCGCCGGTTAGGCAGTTTTGCGATTTAGTTCAATGCCTTGCGGAGGATAGTGTTAGTAAGTTTAATGATTTACCTAGTCTGATGACCCTAAACTAGACGGTTCAAACTAGGTGGTTCACCCTAGTCTTCGACCGGGCGATCCATCTCAGCATTTAACCCCATTCGTCCCATCATGAGCAACGTTTTTCGGGATCTCTTGAAAAAAGTCGGCAGCGGTACCCATACGTCCAAGCACCTCAGCCGAGATGAATCTGCCCAAGCCACGCGCATGATGTTGGACCAAATTGCCACGCCTGCTCAAATTGGGGCATTTATGATTGCTCAACGGATCAAGCGGCCAACTATTCCAGAATTGGCGGGCATGTTGGACTGTTACGATCACATGGGGGGACGGTTGCGGGTGCCCCAGTCCGATTACCGTGCCATGGTGCTCAATGCGCCCTATGATGGCCGCCAGCGGCATGCCCCTGTGACGCCCCTTACTGCTTTGATCCTGGCAACTGCGGGAGTGCCCGCGATTTTGCATGGTGGGGAACGCATGCCCACCAAACTGGGATTACCCCTGATTGATGTTTGGCAAGATCTGGGTTTAGATTGGCGCTTGCTGACCTTGGAACAAACTCAGCAGGTTTTTGATCTGACTCGGGTGGGGTTTGTTTATATTCCCAATCATTTTCCAGCGGCCCACGGGTTGGTGCCCTACCGCGAACAAATTGGTAAACGCCCTACCCTGGCAACGGTGGAACTGATGTGGTCTCCCTGTGATGGCCAACAACATGTGGTCAGCAGCTTTGTTCATCCCCCCACGGAAAGCCGCACCCAAGCGACCTATGAGCTGCGCCACACCCATGAATTTACCACCGTTAAAGGGTTGGAAGGCAGCTGTGATTTGTCCCGTAGCCGTACGGCCATTGTTGGTATGGGCAGTTTGCGTGACGGCGAGCCTCGGTTTGAACGGTTGTTGTTACACCCTAGGGATTATGGGTTTGAAGGGCAAGATCCCGGTTTAAATGAGGATTTTGCCCAGCTTCTAGAACAGGCAATCCAGGGAAAACCAACCG
>CALHGI010000632.1 GCA_938029995.1 uncultured cyanobacterium
TGGTGCGGGATGCTGCGATCGCAGGGGAGTTAGACGCTTACCACATGCTCGCCCCCATGCCCATTGCCATGTCCCTGGGGCTGGGGTCCACGCCGTTCTCGGTGAAGCTGGCCAGCATTGAAAACAACAACGGCCAGGGCATTGCCGTGGCTAAGAAACACCTGGGCAATGTGAACGGTCCCGCCGACTTTAAGGGCATGACCATCGGCATTCCCTATGATTATTCCAACCACAATCTGCTGCTGCGCTACTACCTGGCAACCGGTGGCTTAGACCCCGACAACGATGTGAAGCTGCTGATCCTGCCGCCGCCGGATGCGATCGCAAAAATGTCCACCGGCCAAATCGACGCCTTTATCCTGCCCGACAACTTTACCCAGCGGGTGGTGCAGGACGACATCGGCTTCATCCACCTGCTCACCAAGGACCTATGGGCCGGACACCCCTGCTGTGCCTTTGTGGCCGCCCAAAACTGGATTGACGAAAATCCCAACACCTTCCGCGCCCTCAACAAGGCCATCATCGACGGAGCCACCTACGCCAACAACCCCGCTAACCGTAAGGAGATTGCCGCAGCCATTGCCCCACGGGAATATCTCAACCAGCCCCTGCCCGTGCTAGAAGCCGTGATGACGGGGAAATTTGAAGACGGCCAGGGCAATTCCTTTGATATTCCCGATCGGATTTATTTTGATCCCTATCCCTGGAAGAGTTTTGCCAGTTGGATTAGTACCCAGCTCGTCCGTTGGGACTAGACCTCCGCAGACAAGGTCGCAGGCGGTGGGGAAGAATTCTTCTTAACAGACTTAGCCCGAGAGTTAGCTGAGGAACTTGGTGTGGATGCACCCGATGAGCTGTCACGGATTGAAACCATGAAATTTGGTGATTTTGATCCCAGTAATCCCGATGACTATTTGAAACAACAAATTGATAAATTTGGGGTTTAACCCATCCCGGAGCCTCTCCCAGCAGGGGAAGTGTTTTGGCAAATGCATCAGGGCTCATGCCTACCAAAAAACATTCTCCTAAAAGAATATATTTCTACTCTCATCCCCTCTCGGGAGGGGTGCCGGAGGCGGGGTGGGTCTCCACAGCCAATGATAACGGCAACATCACCTTAAACGTGGTCCCTTCCCCTAGCTGACTTTTCACCTGGATATCCCCCTGCTGAAAGTCCACAAACTGTTTAACAATACTCAGCCCCAACCCAGTCCCTGGGATGTTGCTTACATTTTTACCCCGGTGAAACGGCTCAAACAAATGGGGATAATCCTCCGACGGAATCCCCAAACCTTGGTCTTTCACCACAAACACCGCCTGATCCCGATGGCGAAATAAGGACAGACAGATCGGTTTACCATCGGGCGTATACCGCACCGCATTGGACAGAATATTCGTCAAAATTGAGCGCAATAGGGTTTGATCCAGTTTGGCAATCAGGGGTTTATGCCGTCCTGAAAACTCTAGCTGTCCTTGCTCTGCCGGTAACTCTGAAAGAAGATTACGGCAAAAATCCACCAGATTTAATGGTTCAGGATTCAGGCAAAGTCGCTTGGCTTCTAACTTGCCCAGCACCAAAATGTCATCAATCATCTGGGTCATGCGCTCGACATTCGCTCGAATATCTAACAGATATTGATTTTTCTGGGCCTGGGATAATTGTTCCGTATAGCGATTTAAAGAGGATACCGACAGGGCAATATTGTTCATCGGATTGCGAAACTCATGGCAGACCATGGCCACAAACCTGGATTTAAGATTACTCAAATTTCGCAATTGTTCGTTGGCAGCATAGAGTTCCGCCGTGCGCTCATGGACCTTAAGTTCTAAATCTTCATTGGTCTGTTGCAGTACGGCCTCTGCCCATTTGCGTTGGCTAATGTCTCGAAAGGTGACCACCGCTCCAATCAGTTCCCCATACTCATCGCGCATGGGGGTACTAATATATTCCACCGGGAAGCAGGTCCCATCCTTGCGCCAAAAGACTTCATCGGTCACCCGTTGAATATGTCCCTTTTGAAAAACATCATAAATGGGACAACATTCCCTGGGGTAGGGGCTGCCGTCGGGGTGGGAATGGTGCAGCACCCGATGCATGGATTGACCGATCAGGTCCTGCATCTCCCAATCGATCATGGCCGCCGCCGCCGGATTTACAAAGGTGACATTACCCTGCATATCCAATCCATATACCCCTTCTCCCACCGCATTGAGAATCAGCTGATGCTGACGGCGCAATGTTTCTAGTTCTTGGTGTTCGGACCGGCTAGCCGAATCGTTTGATTTCATAAAATTGTTCAAGACGGTAGTGCATTACACCACGATTGATTCTTAAAACCCTTACATCTTTAGGGGACTGTTTAGAGCTATCTCTGTTGAGGTGGTTGATCTTACTTTCCATCGTAGATGGTAAGGGTAATGGTGAAAACGATTCTTGTTATTGAGGATGAAGCCCAGACGAGAGATATTTTTCTCCGATGTTTAAAGTTTGAAAAGTTTGAGGGCATCGGGGCTGAAAATGGTTCTACGGGCATTCGGCTAGCGGAAAGGCACCGGCCAGATTTGGTTGTTTGCGACATTATGATGCCGGATATGGATGGCTATGAGGTGCTGTCCTCCCTGAGGAAAAACGATGCGACGGCGTCGATCCCGTTCATTTTTCTAACGGCTAAGGTGACGATGTCAGACCTGCGCCAAGGGATGACCTCGGGGGCCGATGACTATTTAACCAAACCCTGTACGGTGGAGAATTTTTTAGATGCGATCGCATCTCGATTAAGCCGCCAAGCCGACTTTAAACGGGGACTCCAGGCGGCTCCGGCCTCCGAGGCCCCGTTACACAACGTAACAACTTCCGATTCAATCTTCCCCAGCTGTCCTCGCCTGAGTGCGGTGTTCGAATTTATCGAAGCCCATTACCAACAATCCATTCACCTGACCGATGTGGCCCAGGCCGTGGGCTACTCTCCCGCCTATTTGACCAATTTATCCCAAAGCCACACCGGTCGGACGGTAAAAGCCTGGATTATTGAGCGACGCATGGCCCAGGCCCGCCATCTGCTGGCCAGTACCGCTGAATCCATTAAACAAATTGCAGATTCTATCGGCTATGCCGATGCCGGTTACTTCACTCGACAATTTCGTAAACTCCACGGCGTCACCCCCCAGGCTTGGCGCAGTCAGCCCAATCGGTAACAACCGCAACAGTTTTTTAAAGATATTGCCCAATCGGTAACAACCGCAACAAAACAGCTCTCTAAATAACAAACAGACCGAAAAAGTCCTAGTTTTGCAAAAAATAATCCAATGTAATTCCCTAAAAGGGTTGGTATAAATTAGTCTATCCACATCCGCAATTAAGCCTGCTCCCCGTCCAGAACAGAGACTTTACCGTCAAAAAACTACACCGCTTAATTTGGACGTGGTCTAACAGTGGGCAAGAATCTCAGTCAAAAATTTCAGTCAATAGTGCCAGTCAACGCTAGCTTAGGTGAGTAATCCTATGGTTTCAACCAGTTCACAAGCCGCTCAAAAATGGGACAATCTGAATTGCGATCGCGGTAACCTCACCGATTTTCAGATGGCCTGTATCATCTGCGGTGGTGCTCACCTAACCATGTCCCACTGGGAGTTTCTCCAAACCATGCCCCAGGACCCGGTGGATATGATCGGGGACGTTGTAAAGATGGGCCTTTACAAGGACGAACAGCTGCGGGCGGCAGACACCGTCAACGCCTACGAGCTACGTAAAACCCTGTTGTTAAAAACAGCGGGTCGGGGCGATCCGAAGCGGGAACGGCTGGTGCTGGCCCTCGCTCAACAGGCTGGCGGCATCGAGAACGCATTCGCCGCTGCCTTTGGCCCCCAGGCCGGTATGTTTTTCAACGACGCCATCCGCAACAGCGAATTTACCCGGCGAGAGTTTCTGAAGAATTTGGCCATTGGGGCTGCCCTCGTTACCCTCAGCAACTGTGGTGGCAAGCCCGAAACCCCAGAGGCGGTGGATGACGCGGCCCCGGTGGATGTTTCTAGCCTAGAGAAAACCAACCTCAAAATTGGCTTCATCCCCATTACCTGTGCCACGCCAATTATTATGTCGGAGCCCCTGGGTTTCTATGCCAAATATGGCTTTAACGCAGAAGTGGTGAAGATGCCCAGCTGGGGTGCCGTGCGCGACTCGGCCATTGCCGGTGAGCTAGACGCCTATCACATGCTCGCCCCCATGCCCATTGCCATGACCTTGGGCCTAGGCTCCACCTCCTTTGGGGTGAAACTGGCCAGCATCGAAAACATTAACGGCCAAGCCATTACTTTAGCCGAAAAATATAAGGGCAAAATCAACGGTCCCGCCGACTTCAAGGGCTTCACCATCGGTGTACCATTCCCCTACTCCATGCACAATCTGTTGTTGCGTTACTACCTAGCCACCGGTGGTATCGACCCAGATGTGGATGTGAAGATTCGCCCCGTTCCCCCACCGGACAGTATTGCCCAAATGGTGGCCGGTGACATTGACGCCTACCTGATGCCCGATCCCTTTAACCAGCGGGCCGTGTATGAAGGAGCAGGCTTTATCTTTAAGCTCACCAAAGACCTGTGGCCCGGCCACCCCTGCTGCGCCTTTGCCGCCAGCGACCAGTGGATTGACGCCAACCCCAATACCTTTAGGGCCCTGAACAAGTCCATCATCGAAGCCGCTGGCTATGCCAGAGACCCGGCCAACCGTCCAGAGATTGCTAAGGCCATCTCCGAGCGGGCCTTCCTCAACCAACCAGTGGAAGTGGTGGAAGCAGTCCTCACGGGTAAATTCGACGATGGCCAGGGCAATACCCTGGATGTGCCCGACCGCATCGACTTCGATCCCTATCCTTGGCAGAGTTTCGCCAATTGGATCTCCTCCCAATTAGTTCGGTGGGATCTACAAGGTGATGGTCAGGTTGCCCAAGCAATTACCTCTGACACCTATGACACCGTCGGCAAAGATATTTTCTTGACCGATTTAGCTAGGGAACTAGCCGAAGAAGTCGGTCTCGATTCTCCCGATGACATCTACCGCACTGAAACCCTGGAATTTGACTCCTTTGATCCCGCTGATCCAGCGGCCTATGTCAAAGAACAGATTGATAAAAATGGTGTCTAACTAAGGACGTCGTAACGTTCTGGCTCAGAAAACTTCTGGGTCAGGGCGATCGCAATCGGGTCGTTACAGGCGATCGATTTGGTACTGGAGGAGATGTAACCCGGAT
>CALHGI010000633.1 GCA_938029995.1 uncultured cyanobacterium
TCTTAGCCAATATGAGCCATGAACTCAGGACGCCGCTCAACGCCATTATTGGCTATAGCGAAATGCTGGAGGAAGATGCAGAGGATATTGGGCAGGATGATTTCGTCCCTGAGCTCCAGAAAATTCAGGGGGCTGGGAAACATCTCCTAGGTCTCATTAATGATGTGCTGGATCTGTCTAAAGTAGAAGCCGGTCACGTGGAGCTGTATCTAGAAACATTTGACATCAAATCATTGTTGCAGGATGTGATGTCGACGATACAACCCCTAGTGGAAAGTAATAACAATGATCTTATTCTGCAATGCCCCGAGACAATTGGCACAATGCATGCAGACCAAATCAAAGTCCGCCAAAGTCTGTTCAATCTCCTGAGTAACGCCAGTAAATTTACCCAAAATGGCACTATTACCCTCCAGGTAAGGGCTACTCAAAAAGACAATCATCCCTGGCTAGACTTTCACATTCAAGATACCGGCATTGGTATGACATCTGAGCAACTGGGGAAAATCTTTAATGCCTTTACCCAAGCTGATTCTTCAACAACCCGGAAATATGGAGGCACCGGGCTAGGGCTGACCATTACCCAAAGCTTTATCCACATGATGGGTGGCCACATTCATGTGGAGAGTGAAACCGGTGAAGGCACAACATTCACCATCCAGCTGCCGCAAACCGTGGCGGACCGTTCCCCGGCGGACACGGCTGAAAGAGGGCCAGCCCCTGCCCCATTGACCAGCACCCACGGGAACTCCGATGGCACATCAGCCCCGCCTCACTCCATGGGCTCATTGGAGTCATCCTCTTACCTCGGGACCATATTAATTATTGACAATAGTCCCCAAGCCTATGAAGAGCTGTGGGCCATTCTCATCAGCCAAGGCTATGCTGTGATGTCGGCCCAGACGGGGGAAGAAGGGCTGACCATGGCGGAGCAGCTATGTCCAGATATTATTATCCTAGATATGGCCATGGCAGACATGGAAGGGCCCCAGGTCTTTCAGTCCCTGACGCAAAATCCAAGACTTTCAGAAATTCCAGTGATTTTGCAAACAACTTCGCCTGATAACAATCTAAATTATTCCCTAGGGGCGGCAGAGCAGCTGTCGAAACCCATTAACCCAGGGCAATTGTTAGCAACCTTAGAGAAATATCGCCCCCAACAACCCCAACATAAATGGATATTGGTGGTTGAGGATGATCAAGATTCGTTTAATATCTGCGACAAGATGCTGAAGCGGCAAGGCTGGCATGTGCAGCTAGCCACCAATGGCCATGAGGCCCTGGCGATTATTGAGCAGGCGATATCCTTGCCGAGTTTGATCCTGCTGGACTTAATGATGCCAGAAATGGACGGCCTTGAGTTTATTCAAAAACTCAGGCAAGAGGAGGCATGGCAGCTTATTCCGGTGATTGTTCTGACGGCGAAGGATCTGGCGAATCCTGATCGCAAAATCCTGAGCGAAAGAAGTCAGGCCATCTATTTCAAGAGTAGTTTCGAGCGCGAGCAGCTGCTGGATGAGATTAATGAGTTTATCGCATTGTCGGCTAGTGCTATCCAAGAAGGAGTCCGTTAACTATGGAACGTCGTTCGTTTATTAAGTGGACAGGGATTGCGACTCTCACGGCTGTGGTGTCTAAGGTGCTAAGTAGCTGCGGTGGCCAGGTCAAGTCTGGTTCATCCACCCCGCCATCCGCTGCGGTCAGTGAGAGTGAATTTATTGATCTCGGTGGTATGGACGAGCTAGCGGAAACTGGCAGCCTGCGGTATCAAACACCGTCTGGGAATTCTATTTTGGTGGTGCAGTCGTCGAATGACGCACAATCCGTCCATGCATTTTCTTCGGTCTGTACCCATAGGGGCTGTAATGTGACGTGGAAAACCCACGATCAGATGATTGGCTGTGCCTGCCATGGCTCTAATTTTTCGTCTGAGGGGGATGTTTTGCAAGGTCCGGCGCAACAACCTTTACAGCAATATAGTGTCAAAGTTGAGGAAGAGCGCATTTTGATTGAACGGAGTTCAGTGGTTTAGTCCGCACGGATTGGGGGCGGCTAGGGTGCATATGGCCTGCCCTATGGGGGCCAAGCACGCTATATGATGGGTGCCTATGGGGGCCAAGCACGCTATATGATGGGTCCTGCATTGCCCCACCGTTCACCTATGGCGTCCATGGCCGACCTTGCTACCATCATCACGGCTCAAATCCAGTCTAGTCCCCCCCCAGGTCTTCCCTTCGCCTCATACATGGACCTGGCCCTTTACCACCCGGACTACGGCTATTACACCACCAAGCCCTCCATCCTCGGTCCCGATGGTGACTTTATTACGTCTCCCCACCTGGGCCATGACTTTGGTGAACTCCTGGCCATCCAGTTTGCCGATATGTGGCACAGCATGGCGCAACCCACCCCATTCCATGTGGTTGAAATGGGGGCGGGGCAGGGGCTGATTGCCGCTGATGTGCTGGCCTATTTGCAACGGCACTCCCCCGACTGCTACGCCGCCCTGGACTACATCATCATTGAAAAGTCCCCTGCGTTAAGAGCCCTGCAGCAAGAACGGCTTACCCACGACAAAGTAACCTGGACCAGCCTAGAAGACTTATCCCCCATCACCGGCTGTTTCTTTTCCAATGAACTGGTGGATGCCTTTCCGGTTCATATGGTTGAGAAGCACAACAACCGGTTGCAAGAGGTCTATGTCACCAGGGCAAATAATACCCTGCAAGCAACCCTCGGCCCCCTCTCCACCGACAAACTTACCCAATACTTTGACCTAGTTGGCATTGATCTCCTCTCCGATGCCTATCCCGACGGCTATCGCACCGAGGTGAACCTGGCTGCCCTCGATTGGCTCGATACCGTTGCCAGTCGCATTGACCGGGGCTTTCTGCTCACCATCGACTATGGTCACACCGCCCAGCGCTACTACAGTCCCGCCCGCCATCAGGGCACCCTCCAGTGCTACTACCAGCACCGTCACCATGACGACCCTTACACTAACATCGGTCAGCAAGACCTGACTGCCCACGTCGACTTCACTGCTCTGCAAAAACAGGGTGAGAAAGATGGCCTTGTGACCTTGGGCTACACTCAGCAGGGCCTCTTCCTGATGGCACTCGGCCTTGGTGACCGGCTCGCCAATCTTTCTCAATCCATTGCTCCCGGTCCCGATGGCTTTAATCAGCTAATTCAACGGCGGCAAGCGTTGCATCAGCTGATGGATATGAACCCCATGGGCCTAGGGACTTTTGGGGTGCTAATCCAAGGAAAGGGGGTAGAGACCTCCGTTGTGCTCAAGGGGCTTACCATGCCACCCATGGGTTAACGCGCGTGGTAGCCTACCAT
>CALHGI010000634.1 GCA_938029995.1 uncultured cyanobacterium
GGAGGAGAAGGCAAAGTGTGGCCCATTTACCGAGGGTTGATGCGGGTGGGACGACTGCCCGATAACGATTTAGTGATTGCAGAACCCTGGGTATCGAGCAAACATGCCGAAATTTTCTACCGTCGGGCTGCCGCCGTTGAAACCTCAGAACCCACTTACTTTTTACGAGATTTCTCCCGCTATGGCACCTATTACCTAAGTGCCGAAGGATGGCAGCAGATTCATCGCCAAGAAGTGCCCATCGCATCAGGCATGCAGTTGCGCTTTGGTAGCTCTGACGGTTGCCTGCTCGAATTCCTGATTGAACCCACAGTCCAGGCCTAAAGCCTTCTCAAGACTTATCCGAAACGTCTTGCACGACTAAAAAAGTGGCTGTTTGGGTATACGAACCTACGTGTTTTGGCGTAAGTTGACTTTAAGTTCACCATTAGATGCGGAACAGTTGGAATCAAGCCTGTATCCTCTTCCTGTCACAGCTCAATGAACTTATGGGAGGGTAAAACTACCATGGTCAACCAGAAAGAACCTTTATCTAATCAATCCTTATCTGCAGAAGACAAGGCCCAGCAGGAAATGCTGCAGGCTATTTTGTCCCCTCACCAGGCCTATCCCTGGTCTCCGTCAGAGTCTGCTGAGTACTTTAATCAGTCTGCTGGCGATGAGCTAGCCCTCTCAGATCAGGAGGCCCGCTCAGGTTGGCAAGCCCTTTCCGCTCAGCTTGATACCATTTGGGGCGGATCTGCTTCCGTACAAGAAGCCCTAGCGCAGCGCTTTGCCCGTCGTCTGTCCCAAGATGTGATTGAACAAATTGCCGCTAAAGCGAATCAAGTGGTTAACACCGGCCGCCCCCTAGCCGAGCAGCTGATTGCCTGCGTGCGTGACACCCTCACCGGATGGGATGAGGCCGACCTACAGGTGATGGCCCGCCCCTTAGCCCACGCTATGCGGGGCCAAGAAGAAATCCTCGAGTCCACCATCGATTCTGTCCGTGATATTGAGTGGGAGGCCCTATCCCCCATGGAACAGGCTCGTATTAGTCTGGCCGCTGCTAGATGGGCCGTTGACCACGTTGCAGAACAGGCATAACCCCCTTGTTCAACAGCTAGAGGTCGCCACAGCCCATAGCCAGTACCTAAAGAAACATATCAGGAATGACCCTGAGCCCTGGGGCTCTTCTATCCTCAGACGTATTCGCTTACCCCCGGTAGCCTATGCAGCTGATTGGTATGCTCGATTCCCCCTATGTGAGACGGGTCGCTATTTCCCTAAAACGTTTAGGGATTCCGTTTGAGCATCAGTCCCTTTCTGTGTTTCGCGACTTTGATTCCTTTAGTCGCATTAATCCCCTCGTCAAAGCCCCCACCTTAGTGACTGACGACGGTGTTGTTTTGATGGACTCCACCCTGATATTGCAGTACCTCGAAGGGATTGCCACAACGAGCTTGATGCCTGGGACGTCCCAAACCCAAGCTCTGCGGTTAATTGGCCTGGCTCTTATGGCCTGCGATAAGACGGTGCAAATTGTCTATGAACGCACCCTGCGCCCCACCGACAAGCAACATCAACCCTGGCTAGAACGAGTCGCCATACAGCTCCATGCCGCCTATGCCCAACTCGAAAAAAGTGCCCATAGGTTTACCTGTGATCCATTGATGCAGGCTGATATCACCATGGCCGTGGCCTGGCGGTTTACCCAGTTTTATACAGCCGATGTGATCACACCGGAGACCTATCCTCAATTAGCCGAATTTTCTGCCCAGGCCGAAATATTGCCAGAGTTTGTCTCCACACCATTAGAGTAGGTGGGGCATGGTGATATTCACTCAAAAATTCATAACCCATGGGGCAGAGTTTTCCGAAGGTCAAGATTATTGCGGTGGGCAAGGTTAAGAAGAGTTGGCTGAAGGAAGGCATGGGGCTCTATGCCCAGCGTTTGCCTGAGGTGACCCTACTGGAAATCAAGGATACTGATCCTGACGCTGAAGCCCGTAAAGTGCTGGAGTCGCTCAAAACCTACGACAAACTAGTGGTGCTTTCAGAAGACGGCCAGCACTTTGATTCGGTACAGTTTGGCAATTGGCTAGGGCAAGAAGCCTCGGGCACCCTAGTATTCTTTATCGGTGGCCCCACCGGGGTAAGCCAGCATCTCAAACGAAAGGCTTACCAAGTCATGAGTCTATCGGCCATGACCTTCCCCCATGAAGTAGCTCGCTTGCTGCTACTGGAGCAGCTTTATCGCGGTAAAACCATCTTGCAGGGTGGGAGTTACCACAAATAATTGTGCCTATAGTTCAGGCCGTCGTCACCGGTATAAAACGTTGCTGGCAGCTGGGCGTTTTATCCGGAAATTCCCTGAATTGACTGCCTAGCCTAACGTCCAGGGCTCATTCTATAGTATTGTGAAGCTTTGTGAATGACTTTTAAGGCTTCAGGCCAGGGATCTTCATGAGTCCGCCAAGGGTTTGAGCTTCAGAAGTCGCTTTTAGACGTCAAACGTAGGTAATAAGTGCAATTAACTACCCGTCCAACAGGGTCTGTCGACCCCTCTACGCGAGAAATTCCATTTACTCTTAAAGACCTTAAGGATGCAATTCCAGACTATTGTTTTGAACCTTCTACTGGTCGTTCCTTAGCTTACTTTTTTCTTGATATAGGTATTGTTGCTGGCCTCTATTGGATAGCGTATAGTCTCGATTCTTGGCTATTTTATCCATTGTTTTGGCTCATGCAAGGCACCATGTTTTGGGCCTTATTTGTTGTTGGCCACGACTGTGGACATCGATCCTTCTCCAAGCACATGTGGCTCAACAACCTGATTGGCCATCTCAGCCACACACCCATTTTGGTGCCATTCCATGGCTGGCGGATCAGTCACCGTACCCACCATGCCAACACGGGTAACATCGACACCGATGAAAGCTGGTATCCCATTTCGGAAGACACTTACAACGAAATGGATTCCATTGGTAAAGCCATTCGCTTTAACTTGTTTTTGTTGGCCTATCCGTTCTATTTGTTTAAGCGGTCTCCGGGGCGTAAGGGATCTCATTTTATGCCTGGTAGTGACTTGTTTCGCGCTTCTGAGAAGTGGGACATTATCACCAGTACTACCTGCTGGACTCTCTTTGTGGGCTTTTTGGGATGGATCGGATTTCAGTTTGGTCTAGGCTTTTTGATTAACTTCTACGTCATGCCCTACCTGGTGTTTGTGGTGTGGTTAGACTTGGTCACATTTATGCACCACACAGAGCCCGATATTCCCTGGTATCGCAACGATAGCTGGTACTTTCTCAAAGGTGCCTTGTCTACCATTGATCGTGACTATGGTTTTATTAATTCCATTCACCACAATATTGGCACCCATGTGGCTCACCACATCTTTTTGAACATGCCCCACTACCATCTTAAGGATGCGACTGAGGCGATCAAACCGATTCTGGGAGACTATTATCGTGAGGGCAAAGATTCCGTCTGGACTAGTTTCTGGCGTTCTGCACGGGAGTGCATTTTTGTTCCTAACGAAGGTCAAAAGGTTTATTATCAGCCCCGCCGCTAGTTTGGTGTCTTAATGGGTTTCTTCTGTTAGAAGACGCTCGGTATGGGCTGTTACCTAAAAAAGCAGGTCACCACAATACTGTGGTGACCTGCTTTTGTTTTTGTTTCTAAGGCGCTGCTGATCCTCGGTATGATTTGATCTGCGAAATTCGGATGTATCGCGTCATTTCCAGCTCGGTTCATCCCCTAAATCAGCAACGACGTTTCTAATGATTAGCTGCCCGTTAATTTTGCCTTGACCAGTGCCTGAACTTTGCCGCCATCGGCTTTTCCTTTCATTTGCTTCATGGCCGGGCCCATGACTTTGCCCATGTCACGGGGACCTGTGGCTCCCGTTGTGGCAATGAGTTCGTCAATGACAGCTGCAATGTCATCGTCGGACATTTGTTCCGGTAGATATTCTTGCAGAATGGTGAGTTCTTGGGCCTCTTTTTCCGCTAGGTCATCGCGACCAGCGTTTTGATATTGCTCAATGGAGTCTTTTCGCTGTTTGGCGAGTTGGGTTACCACTTCAATTTCTTGTTCGGGGGTGAGGGCATCTTGCCCCTTAGGGCGGACTTCAGACTCCTTCTCAAGAATTACTTTTTTAATACTGCGCACGGTTTGCAGGCGAACTTTGTCGCGGGCTTTCATGGCCGTTTTAATTTCGTCACTAATGCGGTCTTTGAGGGACATGGTTTAGGAGAGGCGTTGCGTACAACGTCTTTAAGAGTCGTGAGGTTGAGAGAAATACCCTGATGCTGTTCTACCTTTTGTCAGGGCCAGAACGCTGTCTTGTTCTAGGGATTAGGGGATAAAGATCTGACACATTCCCCTCCGCAAGGAGGGGAATGACGGGGGAGTACTCGCAAATTAGTATTGTGGGATTGATGGATCGACTTCCCGACTCCAGGCTAGGATGCCGCCGGTCACATTCGTGCCTTCAATGCCCGCTTGCTTGAGGATGGAGAGTGCTTTGGCGGAGCGTCCACCCATTTTGCAGTGGGCGATGAGCTTATGGCCATTGACCAATTCGCGTACTTTTTCCACTCCGGTGCCGTTTTCAATATCAGATAGGGGAATCAAGACTGAACCAGGGATTTTAGCAATCTCGTATTCATTGGGATTGCGTACGTCTAGGAGCACGTAGTCGTTGATGCCACTGTCTAGGAGCCTTTTCAGTTCGGTGACGCTGATTTCAGCACTGGCTGCTTTTTCCTCTGCGGCGGCGGCATCGGCATCGGGAATGCCACAGAACTGCTCGTAGTCGATAAGTTCTTCAATTACCGGACGGACTGGGTTAGGGCGCAGTTTTAATTCCCGGAATGTCATGTCCAGGGAGTTATAAAGTAGCAACCGACCACTGAGGGTATTGCCTTCGCCCAAAATTATTTTGATGGTTTCGGTGGCTTGGATCACACCGATGATGCCAGGGAGAATACCTAGGACTCCACCTTCGGCGCAGGAGGGGACTAGGCCCGGTGGTGGTGGCTCGGGATATAGATCGCGGTAGTTGGGGCCGTCTTCATAGTTGAAGACGGTGGCCTGGCCTTCGAAGCGATAGATAGAACCGTAGACGTTGGGTTTATTGAGTAGCACACAGGCATCGTTCACCAAATAGCGGGTTGGGAAGTTGTCGGTGCCGTCGACCACAATGTCGTAGGGTTCAAAAATCTTGAGGGCGTTGTCGGAACTGAGCCTTGTGTTGTATAGGTCCACCTGGCAGTGGGGGTTGATTTCGAGAATTCGGTTTTTGGCGGATTCAATTTTGGGTTTGTTGACCCAGGATGTGCCGTGGATGATCTGCCGTTGGAGGTTGGAATAGTCAACTACGTCAAAATCGACGAGGCCGATGCGACCCACCCCAGCTGCTGCTAGGTAGAGAATTAAGGGAGAGCCTAGGCCACCGGTGCCGATGCACAGCACGCTGGAAGCTTTCAGGCGTTTCTGGCCGTCGAGGCCCACCTCAGGCAAAATCAGATGCCGGGAGTAGCGTTCGTAGTCTTCTTTGGTCAGTTGGATGTCATCCAGATTGGGATTCAGCATGGTTCCTTGAGAACTAAGAAAGAGTGGGAAAGTCGAGTGAAAAGTGGTTGCTGGGCGGTTGTTAGTTTCAGGACGACAGGAGCGGCATTCGATCTTTGGCCGCAGATGCTGGGGTGATTTTCATGGGTTCGGGTTGGAATTGATGGTGGCCATCTAGCTGCCAGTTTTGTAGATCGACAGCGGTGCCATGGCGGACGGAGACAATGATGTAGGCATAGCTGGGCCAGGCGAGATCGCGATCGCAACCCGAGGGCACAGCGGCAGCATCGGGGTGGGAATGGTAGACGCCAATAATGGCCAGGCCATCCTGCCGGGCCTGCCGCTGGGTCTCAAATAGATCTTTAGGATCAATCCAATAGCGGCGGGCTTTAGTTTGGGGAACGGCCGCTGAATGGGTTTGGTCGGCGAGATCCGCCGCCACATCCTTCGTCCAGGCATTGTCTAACAGTGTTAAATTGACCAAGGTTTTTTCATCGGTGGTCGCGTCAAACCGACCCACGAGTAAACCGCAGCCTTCGTGGGGATAGGCTTGTTCCGCATGGGCTTGCATGCGGTCAATATGCTCTTGGGTCAGGTTAAGAGCCACAATCAGACTGTATAAAATGCGTCAGAGTTTTTTATTGTAGAGCAGATTTTGGGATGCTTAATATAGCTTTGCGCACGGTGTACACCCGTGCAGTGGTTGTGGAAACCTTTACGGACAAAGGCTATGGGCGCAGCCACCGGTGATATCGATGTTGCCCATGGCTCTATCCGTCCTTAATTATTTAAGCTGAATGTTATTTCACTGCCTTGGGGCTCTTTGGGCGATATCTACCCAATAGCGTTAGGGGGATCGTTACTGGTATGCGCTCACCCATCGGCAAGTAATGTGTGGACGATCTGATCTAGGGCCACCGAATGGGAGGCTTTGAATAGGACACGATCTCCTGGTTGCATCATCTGTTTCAGATGGGCGCTTAGGTCACCGTGGCTAGTGAATAGTTGGGTGGGCACCGTCCCGGCTCCCTGGGACATCGCCTGGGCTTCAGCGGGATCCGCCAAGATTAATAAATGATCCAAGCCCAATGTCTGTACCAGGGAGCCAATGGTTTGGTGCAGTTCCACGGATTTGTGCCCAAGTTCTTTCATGGTGCCTAGGACGGCAATGTGGCGTTGGCCTGGTTGCTCCTTGAGTAATCGCAGGGCCGCCGCCATGGATTCAGCCCCCGCATTGTAGGTTTCATCTAGCAGCACAATGTCATGGGGGAGTTCATGGCGCTTGGAGCGACCTGCGGGCATGTCCACCGTGAGACCGGTGGTCAAACTGCGCCAGTCTAGATTCAACGCTTGGAGCGTTGCGATCGCACTTAAATAGTTCAGGGCATTGTGTTGACCGGCCAGGGGCACCGGCAAAGACACCCCGTCGACGATCACCGTTTGCCCTTCAACCTGGCCTTGGATATCCCCGCCTGTCAGGCCATAGGTCAGGGTTTTGCCAGACCAGACCCGGGCTGCGGTATCGATCAGACGCGGATTATCGTGGTTGAGCACGGCGATACCCTCAGGTGGCATGTGGGCTAGGAGCTCACATTTGGCATCGGCAATGGCCTGTTCCGAGCCCAGCCGACCAATGTGGGCGGTTCCCACGTTGGTAATCACCGCCACATTGGGTTGGGCAATCTGCGCCAGCAGGGCAATTTCCCCCGGTCCCCTCATGCCCATTTCCACCACGGCGTAGTCATGGTCAGCGGTGACTTCTAGGAGGGTCTTAGGCACTCCAATCTCGTTATTAAAATTGGCGCGGGTCTTATGGACCATCCCGTGGATGCCTAGGGCGGCAGAGATCAGCTCTTTAGTCGTGGTTTTACCCACGGAGCCCGTAATGGCCACGACGGGCAGCCCTAGGTGCTGACGCCACCACCGGCCCAAGGTTTGATAGGCGGCGAGGGTGTCGGTGACCTCGATGCGGGGACTGTCGCCTTGCAGCACGCCTTGGCGGGTGATGGCTGCGATCGCACCTGCGGCGATCGCCTGGTCCACAAACCTATGGCCATCAAACTGTTCACCCTCTAGGGCCAAAAAAATATCTCCAGCCTGGATTGTGCGAGTGTCTGTGCTGATGCCCCGCACTTGCTGTTCGCGCTGGGTGGGCATCAACCCGGAGTGTTCTACCAAGCAATCATCAAGGGCCTCTAGAATTTTAGAAACCGGAGCAAGACCAGTCATAACCAACGTTTCAATGATGTAACCAGGGCCAATTCATCAGCTGGCTCTATATAAGCTTGATGAAGAGAACGCTGTGAATTTACAGAAGCTTTAGCAGAGCTTACTGTAATTCCACACTATCCGAAAATCCCCGTAGGCTAAACTATGACAACAGTAGTGGTTCTACTGTGTATTACATCACTGTTCGCTGCCCGAGCGAGATGTTATTTTGAGCCAGTGCATTTTTGGCCGCGTATAGAAAACTCTATTAGTCCTCCTAGGGTTTCCCACAGTTACATTGCATGGCTTTCAGTTGAACCTTGTGCAATCTAAGCCAATTGGCTGAATTGCCATTCCAAAATTGCTTGCCCTTCAGTGATTTTGGAATTTCTTGTCAGGTTTCATAGTGTTTTAGGTAATCATAACCAGTTAAACTTTGAATAGATTGGCTGTGGTTGTGGTCACTGTAGTTTTTCCCTGTATAGGTCTGCTGTTACATAAGGTGTATTTGCTGAGGTTACTTTGGTGAACGTTCAATCCGGCTACGCGCAATCTGATTATGGTGCGCGGTTAGTTAGTCCGCAGGAACAAGTACTGTATGACCACTGGCTTGGCTGTGTTAACTCAGAGCAGCCTGACGTACTCGTTCAGCGATTTAATAAATTATTTATTGATGGTAGTGGTTATGAAGATCGTGAGGTCGTTAGCAGCCTCGACACGATCTTGATGGATCGCAATGCTGATCACTACTTTCACCATATTCTGAATCGTTGCTGCCACATTCTGATTAATCGCTGGCAAAAGAACCGGGAGCACCAGCCCGCTATTGCTGAGCTGGTTAGCCTGTTTGAATATACCCCCAGTCAGGCCGTGCGTGAGGTTTCGCGAGCCCGCTCTGTGAGACGTCTGCGGGATATTGTGGCTCAATTTGGCAAAACTGAGCAGTACCTGATGTTGAAGCGTTTGGTACAGGTCATGGCGCGGGAAAATGAGCCTGGCCTGCGCTCGCTTCAGCCATTGGGCACATTGATTGGCCGCTATCCTTATCTATATCAGCATTGCTTGCTGACCGACGAAAGTCCCCAGGAGCAGAAAACCCACGTGCGCCGCATCCAGAGCCAAGCGCAAAGAAAGGTGGAGTTGGATTTATCCCAGTATGTTAACTATCGGGTCAGGCGTTCTCGGTTAAAGCGGCAGGGACTGCTGGATCAGCAGGGCCAATGGTTGCGTCCTTCCACAAATCCCACATTACTCAGCGATCGTGAGTTAGTGGATTCCCTACAGCAGTTTTCCGGCAAGGATGCCTGTGGCCGTACCTATAAGGATTTAGCCCTACTATTTCGTAGTCAGTGCTGCGAATCAGTATCTTTCAAGTCCTTTAAGGACGACCTCTACGAATACATTGTGTCCGGTGTAGATCCGGCCTATGGTCGTCAGCATTTTAATGATGCGCTTTTCCAGCATTTGCGGGATATTTCCCCTGAAAATAATCCCCAGCGGCTCAATGATTTCTTGATGGTGCGTACCTGCTCCAATCTATTCAATTTTCTGGTGGTCGATCCCGCCGGTGCCCATTCCCACTTTGTCTTTATTGACTTGATCAATAATTTGGGGGCTACGTTAACCACGGGGCTACTGTTAAGGATTTTGCTGTTGTGTCGCAAGGTCAAGCCCTATTTGGAGCGACGATTATCGACTTTGTTTAGCCATTACGAGTTGGCGAAGCAAGACTCCGTAGGGTGGCTGGTGAAAATGTTAGAAACGTTGAATCTAGCGCTGAGTCTGACCTTTGGACATCTGGATATTTCCCACGCATTGGCTTAGACCGCTGGTTCTATGGGGTAATAGGTTCGATATTATTGACACCATATTGCCTACACGCACGGGCGGTTGGGGCGGTTGGTCAATAGTCCAAGCCAATGCAGTGAGCACGTTGTTGCATAGGGAGAAAAGCTCCCTGAGCCGATGCATCCGCGTGGGGCGACTTGGGCAAGATACGTCCCATCGGCAGCTTTGGGCGAGTTTATCCCCAGCCTATGGGCGATGCCAAAATTAACACAGTCTTCCTGAATCTTGTGGAGACCTAAGATAATTACTGAAAGCTATGGCCAGGTAAGGTTATAGCTTTTTTTGTGTGATAATATTTCAAACTTTTTTCCATAAGATTCAAATTTTTATTTTCAGTTTGCTGTATACTCTGCTAACTTTCTAGGCAGCTTGACTATGGATTAATCGTCCATTTGTCTGTCCTTAGTCACTTCTGTCAAATCGAGCATACAAAGTTATGAGCCAATCTAGACAGTCCAATGCCACGGCAGCGTCCCCTGCGGGCACTTCCCCAGAAGCTGACACTTTGGTCGCAGCCTATGCTGAAGATTTGATGGATGACATCTTCGATGATGTTGATCGGATTTTGGCGGGTGATGACTCGGCGATTTATGACGAGGATGTCATGCCTGCAGAGGGAAAATTACCCCTATTTAGTGCTGAAGCCGTGACCATTCCGGCCATGCTAGTGCCCTTTACCCCTGGGCAATCGGTGGAGGCTCCCCTCACAGAGTCGACCCCAGGTGCAGTACCGTCAGATGGACAGGATGATGACACCCCCAGTCAGGCGTCTAAGAAACTTTCCTGGAGACGCTGGTTGTTTGGGGCGGCCTGTTTATCCGCCTGTGCCGCAGGGGGCGTGTGGTGGTTGCGCCAGCAGCCTGGTTTACAAGTGGTGGCACCTCCTGTTGTTTCCAGTGCTCCGACCGTTTCTCAAGAAAAAGCTTTTGGTGACTATCTGACCCGTTCCTTGCGGGTGATTGGTGGTGAACGCAGTGCTCAAAATGAGACTCAGAGACCGGGTGTGGTGGCAACAGCTGCACCACCGTCCCCAGGCAATCAGGTGGCGGCGGGTAAACCGGGGGTGATTGAGCGCGTGTTTGTGCCCCTACTACAGCCAGGGACAGGTACGACGACCCGCCCCAATACCGCCACTACTCCTGACTCCGCTGCCGCTACGGCTAACCTCCAGCAGCCTTCTGCCGCCACGGCCACATCCCCCTCCGCTTCCCTGCCAGCGCCGAGTGTTGCTGCGTCGGGTCAGGCTAGTCAGTCGGAGCAGTCGGCTGAATCCATTCCTAACATTGCGGCGGTGGGGAGTACCTATGAGCTGGTGGGTGTTTTGGAGCTAGGGGATCGCTCAGCCGCCCTCTTTGAGGTGGAC
>CALHGI010000635.1 GCA_938029995.1 uncultured cyanobacterium
AGTTCCTGTGAGGTTTAGGTGAAATTCAATTCACAGTCAGCTTTACGGGTTGTGACCCATGGCGTAAGTCGTGTTGGCGAGCGAGCCAGGCTTTTTTTACCACGGGCAGTCGCCCTATCAGTGGTAATACTTGTTGAGCAATGGCTAATTTCCACGGGGAGGTACGAATCACTTTGAGGCCATTGGCTTCACGTAGCTGAAGCGTTTGCGATCGCACCACTTCCGGCATCCGTTCTTGCTGAATACTGGCCAAGGCCCCATCAACGTTGGCTCGATCCGCTTGCCAAGCGGGGACTAAATGATTGGTTGCCACAATGGCATCCCGCAGGGCCAAATTAATGCCCTGGGCCCGCACCGGTGACATGGGGTGGGCCGCATCCCCCAGCAATAAAACCCCAGGTCGCCACCACTGGGCACAGTTGCCCACCACCACGTTTAACCTCACTGGCTGACTCACCGAGGCCCGTTGTGCCAGTACATGCTGGGCCAGCCAATCGGGCGCGGGCCTAGCGGCCAGTTCTAACCAATCCGCTTGCCCCAGTTGCCCCAACCCCCCCTTGGGCAAAATCAGCCCATATTGCAGCTGCCCATCCCATGAGGTGTAACAGCTGGCGGGATGTTCCTGAGCTTTGGCCATCAAGTAAAACTGGCAGGTCTGTTTCAGCCGATCTGGGGCGGGCAGTTTAAACCACAGCACATCGTACTGATCGGGCTGGAGGTCAATGGCTAGGCCCGCCTTCCGTCGCACTAAGGACCCGCGACCATCGCAGCCGATGACCAAATCAGCCCGCATGTCTAAGAGCCCACCGTCTGTTTTGACTTGGACCCCCACAACGCGGCTATTTTTCCATAGTAAATCTTGGACCTGACAGTTAGGCTGAAACTGAAAGCAGTCATATTGTCTGGCTTCATCCACCATGCCTTGGAGTAAGGCCGGTTGAGAAACAATGCTGAGGGAGGTGTCGCCCAGGTCCGGTTCCGGCACCTCAAAGACAGCTTGGCCGCCTAGGTGAATATTCCAAGACTCTAGTTTGCGATGGGGAATCGTTTTTAGTAGAGGGCCTAATCCCATTTGCCCTAGGGCATCTACCCCCGCAGGCATCAGCCCCTCACCTCGAAATACCCGTTCGAAGCTGGTTTCTTGCTCCAGTAAGGTGACTTGAACGCCACCACGAGCCAGTAAAAGCGCTAAGCTAGCCCCCGCTGGCCCCGCTCCAACAATAATGACGCCCATGAAAAAAAGGTTTAACCGTATGGTTTGAAGGGTTGGCTGGGACTACACTCCGTTGCTGATTTACGGGATGAACCGATCGATCAGACACCCTCTAGAACGGCATGGTTCAGTCGAAATCAGACCGAGGATCAGCAACGCCCTACACAGCAGCGGGTGAGTTTGATGGTGTGGTCAATTGTTGGGATGAATGGCTCGTAGTTTGAGCCGGTGTTGTTGCCCGGACGGCTCGAAACATGCCAAATCGACAGAGCCCCGCCCCAAAAGCCAGCCGCATCAACATGAGGGTGGGTACTTCCCTGAGGGATTTGAGTAAACCAGAAAGCCCAAACCGAATCAGCCCCTTAGGCCGGACCACCCCCTGCCAAATGGAGTCTAGCCAAGAGGGCAGGGTTTCCTGGGTCCAGTCTGCGGTGACCACCTGCCCTTGCACGTATCCGGTGGCTTCTAGATTTTCAGCAAATCCTTCAATGCTGGCAAAAGCAGGGTGGGACCACTGGTCTAGCAGCTGTCGCATAACGGGCTTTTCCCAGACGTTTAAGGGTACCTGGCGATCGTCACGCTGATTCCAGTCCGCAAGCACTAACAGCCCCCCTGGTTTCAGAACCCGCATGAGTTCGCGGGCAAAGATGGCTTTATCGGGCATGTGGGGGCCTGCTTCCACCGACCACACCACATCAAAGCTGGCATCTGGAAATGACAGGGCCATGGCATCGTCCACTTTGAACTGAGCAGTGATGCCGTCAGGGGTTAGCTGCTGTGCCCGCTGTACCTGCTGGGGGCTAATGGTCACCCCGGTCACCTCAAACTGGTAGTCCCTGGCCAAAATTCGGCTGCTCCCACCAATGCCACAGCCCACATCCAGCAGGGTGGTGCCAGGGGAAAATCCTTCTAGCCCTCCCCACTTCACCATCTCATGGACGAAGTCTGCCTTGGCTTTGAGAAAATCTTTGGCTCTGGGGGGAGACCCGTAGTGGCCTAGATGAATGTGCTCGCCCCAGTAAAATTCCAAGATGCCGTCGTCAGTCCACTGATCATAGGAATTGGCCACTGAATCTGAAGACTGGTAACGACGGGCAGTCAGCAGGTAAGCGACAACTCCAAGCACTGATAACGCTAGCAGCAGCTTGAGCACAAACAATAGATTCATCACAGAAAGCGGATATGTAGATATCTGTAGCGCCGTCGGTTGATGGCCGCTGGGGACAACCCATTAAACCTGGGCGACGATACATTCCTTTACATACTAACGCTGTTACGCCCCCAGGATGTGCCGATATCCCATCACCCTAAAGGGCTCCGCTGCCCCGGTGAAATACATGGGGGCCAAAATGATATGGCGAATGGCCCCGTTAAATCCTTACCACTGCTGATTTTCTCGGGTATCCTTCACGGCAGCCATGAAAAATATGACGGTGATGGGAATGCTCAATGCCAGCACGATACTGGTGGGTAACACGCCCATGTCAGGCTCACCGTAGGCTAGCTCGAATACGGAGCCCACACCGGCAATGGCCGTAATACAAGTACCGGCTAAAAACAAACCACTTTTAGGGGTCACAGTATTCTCCTAATGATGAAAAATGAAGTATCAGAGTTTAGGGTCGGGTTTGCCGCCGCCTGTAGGGCCATGGCCCTACCCAGAAACCTTCTTAACATCATTAGCAGAAAACCCGCTTTTTTGAAGTTCTTGGGCTAAGGCGATGGCATTCTCAACGCGGTCCACAAACATAACGCCGTTGAGGTGATCCATCTCGTGCTGGACTACCCGCGCTAAAAGTTCGTCAGCTTTAATCTTTTGGGGACGGCCATTTTCGTCTTTGAAGCTGACTTCAATGGCGGCTGGACGGATGACATCTAGAAAGACGTTGGGGATACTTAGGCACCCTTCTTGTCCACAGGCCATTTCTTTGCTGTTGCTAATGATCTTGGGATTGATCATGACTAAGGGCTGGTTGGCCGCTTCTTCAGGATCGGTATCCACCACTAGAATTTGTTTATGGACCCCAACCTGGGGGGCGGCTAGACCAATGCCATCTTCGCTATACATGGTCTGTAGCATCTTGTGGACAAGTTCGCGGATGCCGTCATCAACTTTCGCAACACGCTTTGTGGCCTTCCTGAGCACCCGATCACCCAAATAGTGCAATTCGAGGGGGGGCTTTTTTAACTTTTCTTTGCTGACTGAAATACCCACGGTTAAATTGATTAGGCTGATAAATCTAAACCTATCCTAGCAACTAGGGCTTCACCTCGGGCATGTTGGGGAAATGTACGTCTATGTGGACGTCAAAACCCTGGGGATAGTGGTTTAATCGGGCTGCTTGTGTTGTTTACTCTGGCCGAAGAATAAGATTGGAACCAACATGGGTAAGTTTTTTACTAAAGCCAGTTATTTGCTCCGGGAAACCCTTTTGGGGTTACAACGCGGCGGTTGGATGAATTGGGCGGCGGTGAGCACGATCATGGTGCTGCTATTTTTATTTGGCATTAGCCTGCAGGCCACCTGGCAGGTGGAAGGTCTGCTCAATCAGTTTGGTAGTCAATTGGAGATTGCCGTTTACCTGGAAAGTGGGGTGGCGGCGGAGAGCCTGAGTGCTCGCATTAACAGCCTGCCGGAGGTGGCGGAGGTGGTCACCGTGACCAAGGAAGAGGCTTGGGCTCAGCTGAGTCAAGAACTGGGCATTACTGACATTCCAGGGGCGACGGAGCAGCTGAAGGGCAATCCCCTGGTGGATGAACTTAAGGTTAAGGTGCGGACGTCTGAGGCTGTGCCGAATGTGGCCACCGATTTGGAGAATCTTCCGGGGGTGGATCAGGTGCTCTATATTACGGAGGCTGTACAGCGGCTGACGGAGTTAAATGACAGCTTGCAGTATGTCAGTGGCGGGGTATTGGCCATTTTGAGCCTAACTGCGATCGCAGTGATCACCACCACCATCCGCTTGATTGTGATGGCCCGACGGCGAGAAATTGAGGTGATGCAGCTGGTGGGGGCAACGTCCATCTGGATCTACATGCCATTTATTTTGCAGGGAATCACCTTTGGTCTGCTGGGGGCCCTCATCGCTTGGGCGATGCTCGTCGGTACCCACCAATCGCTCCAGCGCCTGTCGGCACAGCAGCCGGAGTTTCTCCAGTTTTTAGCGGTGGGTTTGCAGTTTACCCCCAGGCAGATGATCATATTGCCCGCATCGCTGTTTGCCTTGGGCAGTTTGGTAGGCCTACTAGGCAGTTTGGTGGCGGTGCGTAAGTTTGCGGTGCGGGCCTAAAATCGCTAGTCCCACATAAATCGCTAGTCCCCCATAGGCTGCCGGGGCGGCATGGCCACACAAAAAAAACTCCCAACCCTCAGAAAGGGCCAGGAGTATGTAAACGTTTCGAGTGAAAGCTTGTTATTTACTCGGTTGCACCTAAGGTGAAACCCAGGCAGGTTTAGTAGGCTAGACCCATGCTACGAGTGGTTTCAGCACCCAGATAGACACGAATACTCAAAAAGTCAGTTGGGCAAGCGGTCTCGCAGCGTTTGCAACCAACACAGTCTTCAGTCCGTGGGGAAGAAGCAATCTGTCCAGCTTTGCAGCCGTCCCAAGGTACCATTTCGAGCACATCTGTCGGGCAAGCCCGAACACACTGAGTACAACCAATGCAGGTATCGTAAATCTTGACCGAATGAGACATCGAAGGAATGCTCCAATATTATTAAACGGTTTCAGCTATATAGCGGCTTGGCTATGACCATGAATGTAATACGGCGACTTTTCAGGTAAACATCCAGGAGGACTGTGGATAAACCTTAGAAGCACTATTTACATTAGCCAAAATTAGCCAAAAGAGTTCTCCAATCAAGATTCAGTCTATCAGTGCCGTTTTTAGCAAGCGGAGCAACATGTAAAAAGTTTATGGATTGTAATAAATGGCCGCTCGATTGTAGGACGCCCGCTTTCCTATAAGATGAAAAAATGCCTAAATTCAGACAGACGTTTTGGCGTCTTGGAGTGGTCCAGTCTGCGTTAAGGACGTGTTCTTTGCTGTCGCTGAAAAGGAAAATTTGAGATCATGAGTGACGCTATTTTGGGAAAGGTTCAAGAGATTGTATCTGAACAGCTTGGTGTTGATGTAGCTGAGGTTAAGCCAGAGGCTAGTTTTGCCAATGATCTAGGGGCTGATTCCCTGGATACTGTTGAGTTGGTAATGGCCCTTGAGGAAGAATTTGATATCGAGATTCCGGACGAGGCGGCTGAGGCCATCGGTACGGTTCAGGCTGCGGTTGACTTTATTACTGAAAAGTCCCCTGCATGAGCGTCCCTGTTTCTTTGACCATCTGTTTTTTAATGCCTTGGGACCGTTCCCCTTGTGTCAATGACCATGACAAGTAGTGAAAAAAAACGTGTTGTGATTACTGGGATGGGGGCTATTACCCCCATCGGCAATAATCTGGAAGCCTATTGGCAAGCTCTGTTGGCTGGCAAAAGCGGTATTGGACCCATCACACTTTTTGATGCGTCGAAGCACAAATGCCGCATTGCGGGTGAGGTTAAAGGGTTTGATCCGCTTGAGCATTTGGATGCTAAGGATGCTAAGCGCACCGATCGCTTCGCCCAATTTGCGATCGCAGCCAGTAAGCAGGCCCTCGCCGATGCCAGTCTCACCATCACCGATCTCAACGCAGAGCAAGTGGGCGTCATGATCGGCACCGGGGTAGGGGGGCTCAAGGTGATGGAAGAACAACAATCTGTCTACATGAAGAAGGGTCCCAACCGCTGTAGCCCCTTCATGGTGCCCATGATGATTGCCAATATGGCGGCGGGCCTGACGGCTATTCATACTGGGGCAAAGGGGCCTAACTCCTGTGCCGTAACTGCCTGCGCAGCCGGGTCTAATGCCATTGGTGATGCGTTTCGCATTGTCCAAAATGGCTATGCCCAGGCCATGATCTGTGGCGGTACTGAAGCGGCGATTACGCCCTTATCATTTGCTGGATTTGCCTCTGCTAGGGCTCTTTCAACCCGCAATGACGACCCCGATCATGCCAGTCGTCCCTTTGATAAGGACCGCGATGGCTTTGTTATGGGGGAAGGCGCTGGCATTCTGATTCTAGAAGAGCTCGATCACGCCCTTAGCCGGGGAGCGAGAATTTATGGTGAGATGGTGGGGTATGGCATGACCTGTGATGCTTACCACATGACCGCACCTGTGCCCGGAGGGGCCGGAGCCGCCCGCTCCATGGCATTGGCCCTTAAGGATGCCGGGGTGACTCCCGCAGAGGTGAGCTATGTCAATGCCCATGGCACCAGTACCCCTGCCAATGACCCAACTGAAACCGCCGCCATTAAAACCGTGTTGGGCGATTACGCCAAGACCGTGGCCATTAGTTCGACTAAGTCGATGACGGGCCATCTGTTGGGGGGATCTGGTGGAATTGAAGGGGTGGCGGCCTGTTTGGCTGTGGCCCATGACCATGTGCCGCCGACAATTAATTTGCAAACGCCAGACGCTGACTGTGATCTAGACTACGTGCCCCATCAAAGCCGTGCCCAAACGGTGGATGTGGCCATGTCCAACTCCTTTGGTTTTGGTGGTCACAACGTTACTCTAGTTTTTCGCAAGTATCGTAGCTAGCGCTACAGCTTCGTAGGTATAATGACCTAACGGAAACATTAAATAACTATGAAAGGTTTGCCTTTGCTTTAGGTGGCCGATCATTGATGGCGTGTTCACATTGATGAATGTGCCTGTTGATTTTGGTGCGGACGTAGGTCATTAGCCTTGCCTTGGCTCGATTGAGGTGGTTAGCTCACGTTGCAGCGGGGGCATCAACCGCCACATTCAAGGCCGGTGGGCCAGTGGCTAGGTCCCTCTTTAAATTCTTGTCTGCGGGGATGTTTTTGGCGCAGGGGGCTGTGCTCCGGTGTTTTATCTGGAGTATGCACCTGTGTAGATCACGTACCTGTCCGTCTTTAGCTTTGGCCTATTGGGTGACCTGTCTCCAGGTTCCTAATTTGCTATCACCCTCAGCAAAGGTGCGTTCGTCTGCTCTGTTCACACCTGGACTGTACCGTCGTTTAACTACTTGGAAGACTATGGCTGTCGCAACCCAATCTCTTGAAACGCAGTGTATAAATGCCATTCGGTTCTTGGCCATTGATGCCGTTGAAAAGGCTAAATCTGGTCATCCTGGTTTGCCCATGGG
>CALHGI010000636.1 GCA_938029995.1 uncultured cyanobacterium
CATCATGCTGCTCCAGGGTCTGTCATCCCGCATTTTGCAAACCGAAATGATGATCGAAACCCTGGCCCACCGAGACATGGGGTCTCGGCTCGTCAGCTTTTTACTCATCCTCTGCCGTGACTTTGGAGTGCCCAGCACCAGCGGCATTACCATTGACCTCAAACTATCCCATCAAGCCATTGCCGAAGCCATTGGCTCCACTAGGGTTACGGTTACGCGCCTCTTAGGGGATCTGCGCCAGGACACCATGATATCTATCCACAAGAAAAAGATAACCGTGCACGATCCCGTCGCCCTCAGCCAGCAATTTGCTTAGGAACGCGATCGTCACAGCTAACCGCAGTCACCACAGTGTCAAACAATCAAGTAACCTATACGAGAGTTTGCTAGGGGCCTGTGCCCCATGGGATGGCCGTTAAATGGGCGTTGGTCTACTACTGATTACGACCGTACTTGTTCTCGGTGGTGTAATCGCCACCTTGGGCGATCGCATCGGCATGCGCGTGGGCAAAGCTCGCCTGTCATTATTCAAGCTGCGTCCCCGTCAGACCGCCACCGTCGTCAGTATTGTGACGGGCAGTGTCATTTCCGCCTCCACCTTAGGGCTTTTACTCGTTGCCAGCGAACAACTACGCAAGGGCCTATTTGAGTTTGAAGAAATCCAGGAAAACCTATCCGAAGCTCGGACCGTCTTAGAAAATACCCAAACCGCCAAAGCTGAAGTAGAAACCGCCCTCAATCGAGTCACCCGTCAAAAAATTGATGCGGAAGGTGAGCTCTCTGAGGTCAACACGTTTCTGGCCCAGGCCACCCAACGGGAAACCCTAGTACGCCAGCGCCTGGGACAAACTCAAAATCAGTTGGGTCTCGTGTCCGCACAGTCCAATCAGCTCCAGGGAGAAATCGGTCGTTTGCAGCAAGATCGCCAGATTCTTCAACGCCAGCAAACTGAAATCAAACAACAAATTGCCCAGCGAGACCGCTCCCTATCCCAACGAAACCAAGAATTACAGCAACGGGATCTCGCCATTGAACAACGGGATCTCGCCATTGAACAACGGGAAGATGCCCTAGACAGACTCAAAACCGAACAGGCCTTCCTCGAGGACGAAATTCAACGCCTAGAATCTGAATTTCTCAAATTGCGAGCGGGCAATGTCGCCATCAGTCGGAACCAGACCCTGGCACTACTCATCACTCGCCCCCAGTCCTTAACGGCAGCCATGGCCGAAATCGAACAGTTACTAACCGAAGCAAACCGGCTGGCACTGAATGAGATTTGGCCCGACGCCCCCAATAAAGCCCTACAGATTTTACGCATCAGCTCACAGATTGTGAACGATACAGCTGAGTCCATCACCGATGGTCAGCAATATGTCATTCGAGTGGGCGTTTCCGGTAACTACGTGGTCGGAGAACCCTGCGTAGTGCAACAGGAATCCCCCCCTTGCGTAGAAGTCTCCCTACAAGCAAAACTCAACCGCATAGTTTTTGAAGAAGGTGAATCCCTAGCCCGGATTCCCATCGACACCGCCTACCCCAGCACCCCCTCCCTGGTAGAAGCCCTCCGCACATTAGTCACCAGTGCCCAAATAAAAGCTAGCCTGGAAGGCATTATCATCGTCGACAACCCCAGGGTCGCTGGTGGATTTAGCCAGCCTATTATTGAATTTCTCAACCAGGTACAAAATTACGGAGCCCCCTTGGACATTGAGGCCGTTGCTGGTCGGCAAATATTTACCACCGGCCCCCTAGCATTAGAGCTTGTGGCCAGTCGCAATGGTCAACGCCTATTCCAAACCCAGCTCTCCGAATCTAATTTTCCCGATAGCAACCTCTAACCTGGCTGCCAACCGAGAATAAACTGAGAGGTTTTTATCATTTTCTCAAGCAAGTTTATATTTTGTTTGCGGATAGTAACTATATAAGGCGGTGATTCCCGTAAGTATTTTTTAGCGTCTAAAATAAAGCCTAGAATTATTAATAAAATCCTTTTGCCGATACAACTTAGTGAGGTTCTTAGGTAAGGGGCTAAACCACAGGCCTCACAATGACTTTCAGACATTCACTATCTAACTGACGCTCATTTTTAACTGAAATTTTCAACCCAGTTTTTGTGTAAGGTCTGCTGAATTAAGTAACCAGTTATTCGATTAAGGTTGAGCTGGTAAAGGCCTTTACAAACCTAGTTTTTACCTCTAGATATCTCCATGGGATGGGACTTAACATGGTTAGTGCTCCATCCATAAATCATCAGTAATTAAGCTGTTTTAAACCCATCCCCATTGCAGCCGGAGCAACACACCATGAAATTTGAAGACATTTATCAATTCTTTGAAGATCCACCGCCTCTTTATCTCAATAAGGAATTAGCCGTTTGTTACGTACTTTCCGTACTCATACGTCGCGATTCCTACGGCACTGAACTCATCCATGCCATCGAGAATGAGTATCCCGACTATCGCTTGTCAGATACGGTCCTCTACAGTGCCCTTAAGTTTCTAGAAAACCAGGGTGCCATTATGGGTTATTGGAAAAAAGTGGAGGGCCGTGGTCGTCCCCGACGGATGTATCGCTTGCGTCCTGATTGGCAGACAAA
>CALHGI010000637.1 GCA_938029995.1 uncultured cyanobacterium
GCCCAAATCGCCCTCATCGTAACCCCGGACTGAGTTTGTTCCCCCAAGGGAGAACGCCTCATAGGGGGGCAGATCGCCAACCACCGTACCCCCTTGCAAATTGAGGGCTAGGGTTTGGGGGCCATCACCAAAGCTGAGTAAACTAACGGGCAAATAGCGGCTATAGCTGGCCCGCAGCCGGTTAAAGAAGATGTTGCCATTGCCCACCGGGATGGTTTGTTCTGAACCCAGGCGCAACAAACTGCCGCTGGTGGGGCCGACGGAATCATTCCGTTGGTCCCAGACAAAGCTGACTGGAATACTGAGCAGATCGTCTCGGCCGCTGCCGCTAAAGCTTAGATCGTTGCCCAGTTGGTCCTCAGGGGACAGGTCTCCGTCGCTATCGCGAATGGAGATGCGCTGATACTCCAGCCCCAGCGACCCACTCCAACCGTTGGCTAAGGGACGGCCAAAGTTGACCCCGCCGCCCAGGCGGTTAACCCGAGGCGTATCCCCATTGGGCAGGTCAATATCCGTATCACCCCCATCAAAGATGAGAGAAATGGAGCGGCGGTTAAATCCATTCACCGTATAGGAGGTGCGGTGGGGGTCTCCAGCAATCCACGGATCGGTAAAGCTAACGTCAAACAACAGCTCCCGTTCGCTCAGCTGCACTTCCGTACGCAGATTCTGGTTGTTGCCCCCCAGGTTGTCTTGCTGATAGCTGACACTACCAAACACATCTCCACTGAGGTTAAAGCCCACGGCTGCACCCACGGAGCCCGTATTACTTTCGTCGATGTTCACCACCACCTTGACCTTGCGGGGGTCTTCATCCCCAGGGTCTAGGGAAAGGCGCACATCATCAAAAATTCCCAGGCCAAATACTCGCTGTAGGTCTCGTTGGATGCGGCCCTGTTGGAAAACATCCCCCGGCTGGGTGTTAAATTCGCGGGTAACAATAAAGGGACGGGTTTTACCATCGATGGGTTCACCCTCGGCATCCACAGAGTTGCCGTCTTCGTCAATGTAGCGGACCTGAATAGATTCAATGACCCCTTCGGCCACAATTAAGGTGGCCACCCCATCTTCGGACACCTGGGGAGCTGCCGTTACCTGGGCCAGGACATAGCCCTCTTCGCGATACCACTCGTTGAGGTCTAGGATGCCATCTTGAAAGGTAATCAGATTGAGAATCTGGCCGTATTGTTCACCAAAGATTTCGTCAATCTTTTCATCTGGCAGTACCTGTTCCTCTCCATCGGTGCGCACATCCACCCCGGTTAGGATGGGGTTGGGTTCGACGCCAAACGTGACGCGCACCCCCAAGTCCGTATCGTCGGGTCTGGCCCTAACATTGGCAAAAAAGCCCGTGCCAAAGACATTGTTAATGTCTTCCTGGAGCTGGCTGCGGGTGGCTGGGCGACCGGGGCGCAGGGTGATGGCCTGGTAAACAATATCTTCCAGTTCTGGATCTAGGGCGCTGCCGTCTAGGTTGACAACGTCTAGCTCCGCCACTAGTACCTGTACTTCTTCTGCTGTTTCCGTGGCTTCCGCTGGGTCTGGTGTCGAGCTTTCAGGGGCAGGCGTGCCTGGGGTAGGAGTCCCTGGGGCAGGCTCAACGTCTAGCTCTTCAGGCTCTTGCACCGGAGCCGGTTCCGCAGGTTGGCCAATGCCGTTGAGTAGGCGATCGAGGGTTTCATCCCGGGTCTCTGCCCCATCTTCCTGGGTCAGCAAACGATCTTCGTTTACTGACGGACTGATGGATGGGGAGATCTCTGGGGGTTGTTCAGGGGCGGGCTCTGTTTCCGGCGCCTGTTCTGTGAAATCCTCAGAAGCTGCGGCTGGATAGACTTCAATTTCAGCTGGGGCCGCATTGTCTGCTGCGGCTAGCTGTGGGAGGACCTGGGCCTCGGCAATCTGCTCCGTGGGCTGGGTGTTGTCGACGAGCAATGCCCCATCGTCTGACCCAGCATCGGTGGTTGAAGACTCTGCTATATCAGTTACATCAGTTGCATCTGCTGCGAGCACGGGCAACCCAAACAATGTTGCAACGGTGCAACAAGCCAATAGAGTCGGCGAAAAGCGCATAGGCGGTCCTGTAAAACTTACTCCTGACACCACGTGGAAACAGCAGCTTTAGAAAGCTCCTGCTTAATGACATACACCAAATCCGGTCTGGGTTGCTATAGCCAAGGCTCTAGCAATCCTTGTATTTTTTTCCAAAAACGCCTTGGGGGCTGAAAAAAATGTAAACGGAATTTAATATTTCTGAAAGATTTTACCGCACCACTTCCCTTAGTGCTCAACTTGTATGTGCCAGAATTCGATCTAACACCTGTTGATAACCTGATTCGACATCGCCTAAATCTTGACGGAATCGGTCCTTATCCATCACGCGACGGGACTCATCGGTTTCGTTCTGATTCCAGAGACGGCAGGTGTCTGGGCTGATTTCATCGGCCAGCACCAGGGTGCCGTCGGCCAGGGTGCCAAACTCTAGTTTGAAGTCCACTAGGGTAATGTCGCAACCATTGAAAAAGTCTATTAGTACCTGATTGATCCGTTGGGCCATTTGCTGGAGCTGGGTGACGGTATCGTCCTTGGCAATAGCCATGGCTCGGATGCGATCGCAGGTTAGCAGCGGGTCCCCCAGGTCATCATTTTTATAGTAAAACTCCACCAGGGGCGGGGTAAGGGGGGTGCCCAGGGCCATGCCAGTTTGGCGGCACAGGCTACCCGCCGCCAGATTCCGCACCACCACCTCCAGGGGCACAATGGTCACCGGCTTCACCCACATTTCTCGCTCATTGGGGGATTGTATCCAATGGGTGGCAATGCCCTGGGCCTCTAGCAGCTGAAACAAATGGGTGGACACGGCATTGTTAATCCGTCCTTTGTTGGCAATGGTGCCGCGCTTCTGGGCGTTAAATGCGGTGGCATCATCCTTGAAATAGGTCACCAGCACCGCCGGGTCCTCGGTGGCATAGAGAATTTTTGCCTTGCCTTCGTAAAGCTTCTTCCGCTCAGCCATGGAGTCTCCCAAGGAAAATTTGCATCGCCCATTTTAACGTGCGATTGGAACCATGGGATGGGCGGGCAGGGCCATGGCCCTGCTCAAAAATGATTTGGCCCAACTGGTTTAGTTATTGGGGGGTCATCACTTGGTGAGCATCACTTGGTGGTCATCACTTGGTAGTCATCACATAGACCCCATCCCAATCGGCCGCTGGCGGATTTTCCAAATAGGAATGAATGCGGGCAATGTGGACATCAACGGCCTTGTCTTGGGGCCGCATCACCTTGGCCTTGGCAAACAGTTCTAGGGCCCGGTTAAATTTTTGGGAGGTATAGGCGTTGCGCCCTTGCCGATAGAGATCCAAAAAGTCCTGGGTGGTGGCATCTAACTCATGATTTTGGCGGCTACCAATTAGCTCATAGATCTTGACCGGCTCTATTTTTCCCTTTACCCGAGTCAGGTCCAGCTCCCTCACCCACACCAGATCACGGCAGCGTTCGTAGGTGTGTTCACTCATGACAATGTCACAGCCATACTGCT
>CALHGI010000638.1 GCA_938029995.1 uncultured cyanobacterium
GTGGTCAATAAAGCTATCTAGGCCCAAAATATCCCCCGTTTCAGCAACGGAAGTCTCTGGCACCTCATAGACACCGTCACTAAATATATAGAGATAGCTATTATCTGGTATCGAGCAGCGTTTCCAGGTATAGGAAGTATCAGGCATCATACCAATGGGCATACCGGGTGTGCGCAGCCGCATCGCCTCTGACAGATGGCTAGCGGAACCATTCATATCCGCGCCATTGACCTGCCCAGAGTCAGGCTCCGTCGGTTGCGACAGCAACACCGCTGGAGGATGGCCAGCGCTGGCATACATCAACTGACGGTTAACCCGGTTATAGACGCCATACCAAATAGTGAAATATTTTTCATTTTGATCGGTCATCTGAAACATATTGTTCAGACTTTCCAGCACCTTGTCGGGGCGATAAAAGTTAGTACCCGGTAGGGACTGAGATCTCAACACATTGAGCACAGACGTGGAAAGCAGAGCTGCGCCTAGCCCATGACCTGAAACATCCAATAGATAGATAACCAGATAGTCAGGATCTAACCAATAAAAATCAAAGCAATCACCCCCCAACTGCTGGGATGGCAGAAAACGGGTTTGGATTTTGACCGGAGCTTTATCGGTATCTTGAGGCAACAGTGACTGAACATAGGCGGCGGCCTCTGCCAGTTCATTTTCCAAATACTGCTTTTGTTGCTTTAAGTCTCGGGTGAGCTGACATAGGCGCATGCCGGATTTTACCCGAGCTTTCAGCTCTGCCATGTCGATGGGCTTCATCAGCAGGTCATCGGCCCCAGCTTCTAGGGCTTCCACACGGCTAGCAGTCTCAGCATGGGCCGTAATCAGCAGAAAAGAGCTCATGGATAGGTCCGGATATTCTTTCAACCGACGACAGATCTCTAAACCATCCACCGTTCCGGGTAAACGCCAGTCGCAAAGAATGACCGGCGGTGTAATCGCCAACGCCTGCTCTAAACCATCCGCTGCCGTTTCTGCCATGGCAACTCGATACCCCTGGCTTTGCAACATCCGCTGCAGGATACGGCGAATGATCGGATCGTCGTCGATCACTAAAATATCTGCGATAGGATTAGCTGCCTTAACCATTACACCGATACGACGCAGAGGTTTGTTTATAGTGCCATGACCCTAGACCCACGCTGGCATTTTTCCATGGGTCATTGTTAGTTTCACTAATCATGGCATTCAGGTTCTACCCAAGTCATAGTAAATAACCAGCAATCGAATGATGTCAAAACGCAATAGGGAACCGTATCAATAAACAAAAATTATTGGTTTCAGCTAGAGTGTACCCTTCTCAACCAGACATATCTAGATATGTCGGCGGTTGGCTAAATATGCACACTACAGACTTCCAAGGGGGAAGAGGCAAAAACAGAAAAGCAACTGTAATATTTTTTTTGAGCCCCAAAAACAATAGCTAATTATTGTATCTGTCAGATTAGCTTCAGAGATATCCCTGAAAGCCGTAACTTAAAATAACTAACCTGGCGGACAGACGGCGAATAACTCCGCCGTCTGTCCGCCAGAAGCATAATGATCTATTTTATCAGCCTACAGAGAATATCTGTGATGGAGAATTTGTCGGCTGATGCGCTCGCCCTAAAGCACCGACCCTAGCTTTGACGTCTAACGCCATGTCATGGGCCCCTAAGTTGATCCCAGGGCCCATGACACGGATTGAAATCCTTAACCACACTCAGCCAGGTCTCCCTGCCATAACGGTTGTCAGGCTGGGCCATACAGTGGATATCCCTGAAGCTTCGAATGGCGACAGTGCATCCATAGCCCATGTCCTGATGCTTGACGCTTTAGGACATGGGCTATGGATAAAAATTATTGCGAGACCACCCTAGGGTGGGGAGCGATTTCTAAGCTATAGGGACGCCGCTAACGTTTCAATAATGAAAAATGAATATCACCTGTGATCTACCGACAAGCTGCGTTTTACCCGTTCTTAAATCACCTAATGATTACCAGGTATTTCGCATTACTCCCGATGATAAAAACCGCTTGGCGCTACTGGTAGACCCCACCTTGGGTGATGCGAAGTTAACTTGTTGCGTAGAAATTTTTGACGTGGGAGGACGGACACCGTCCCATCGCCATCAGGTAGCGGCAGAAATGTTTTACGTGCTCCAGGGACAAGGTCGCGTCGTCTGTGATGGCAAGAATTCAGCGATTGGCACAGGGGACAGCATTTTAGTGCCGTCCCATGGCATTCATTTCGTTGAGAATACGGGTTCCACACGCCTTTATCTCCTCAGTGTGATGGTACCTAACGAAGATTTTGCAGAGTTAATTCGTCAAGGGGTACCGGCGGAATTGGATGAGGAAGACATGGCGGTTTTAGGCCGGACTCACTGCATTTTATGACCGCCAATTGTTTACCGGTCAAACCTAAGCAAGTACAGTCGCTGCTGACCCGTGATGGCATCTGCCTGGAGGCGGATGTTTACTATCCCCACGGGGAGGGGCCATGGCCTGTGTTGCTGATGCGCCAGCCCTATGGCCGTGGGATCGCATCCACCGTTGTCTATGCCCACCCCACCTGGTATGCCGCCCAGGGCTACATTGTGGTGATTCAAGATGTGCGCGGTCGCGGCACTTCTGGAGGTGAGTTCCAGCTATTTGCCCATGAAGTAAATGACGGATACGACAGTATCCAGTGGGCGTCTGAATTACCGGGTAGCGATGGCCAAGTGGGGATGTATGGGTTTTCCTACCAGGGGATGACCCAGCTTTATGCCGCTCAGGCAAAGCCACCGGCTTTAAAGGTTTTAGCTCCAGCGATGGTGGGGTATGACCCATACCAGGATTGGGCCTATGAAAATGGAGCCTTGAGGTTACAGGCGGGCTTGGGCTGGGCGATTCAACTGGCAGCAGAAACGGCTCGGTTGAAAGGGGATGCGACCGCCTTTGATGCCCTGCGGGCCGCTTCGCGTAATTTGCCACTCAATGGGCCGATGGTGGCCGATCCGGAGGTGCTAAAGCACTATGCTCCCGATTCGTTTTGGCATGATTGGCTGGCCCACCCCCAGGATGATCGTTATTGGCGCTCTCTCAAGCCTGACTTAACCGATGTGGATTTGCCCATGCTCCATGTGGGGGGCTGGTTTGATCCCTATTTGACCGGTGATGTGAGGCTGTTTAAAGAAATCGCTGGCCACAGCCAATATCCTCAGCACTTTTGGGTGGGGCCCTGGACCCATTTGCCCTGGAGTCACAAGGTGGGGGATAGGGACTTTGGACCTGAGGCGATGAACCCGATCGATCGACTCCAAGTGCAGTGGTTTGACTATTTTCTAAAGGGGCAAGGCCGTCTGGGGAAAAATTCGGTCAATTTGTTTGAAATGGGCAGCAATGGCTGGCAACGTTTTGAGGATTGGCCTGCGGCGACTGAGGTGCAGAAATATTACTTGCAGAGTACGGGTTTGGCTGGGATGCGAGCGGATGATGGGCGGTTAGGGATAGCTGCGCCGACGGCCCCCGGCAACGATGTGCTGGTACATGATCCGTGGCGACCGGCGCCTACCTTAGGGGGCCATGTGAGTTGGCCTGGGGGGAGTTGCGATCGCACCGCCCTAGATGGCCGTAGCGATATCCTCACCTACACAACCCCTATGCTGGAGAGCGATCTGACCGTGGCTGGAGAGGTGACCGTGAGGCTACAAATCCAGACGGATGCCCCTAGCTACGACATCTGCGCTGTACTCTCGGTGGTGCAGCCTGACGGGGGCGTCTTTAACCTGACCCAGGGCTATAGGCGAATGTTGGAGCCCTGGGATAGGCCAGTGGTCGTACCCCTACAGCCCACCTGTTTTCGCCTCAAGGCGGGCCAAGCGATGCGCCTGAGTCTTAGTGGGGCTTGCTTTCCAGCCTATACGGTGAATTCTGGAACGGTGACAGACGCCCCCAACTTGGTGCCCACGATTGACCACCAAGTGATTACCCTGGCCATCCATCAAGGGACAGAGACCCTAGTTGTATTACCTCTTAGTTAAATCATCCTTGTTCAGGGGGCCCCTTAGACCTGTAATACGCCTTTAGAACTGGGGATGGCATGGGCTCGCCGGGGGTCAATTTCGGTCGCCATGCGCATGGCACGGGCAAAGGCTTTGAAGGTGGCTTCGATGATGTGATGGGAGTTAATGCCGTCCAGCTGGCGAATGTGCAAGGTCATGAGGCTGTGGTGGACGACGGCCATAAAGAATTCGCGCACCAGCTGGGTGTCGTAGGTACCGACGCGCTGGGTAGGAATGTCGAGGCCATAGGCCAGGTAAGGACGACCGGAAAAGTCTAGGGAGACTTGGACGAGGGATTCGTCTAGGGGGGCGACAAAGTGGCCGAAACGGACAATGCCCTTACGATTGCCCAGGGCCTGGTGCAGGGCCATGCCGAGGGTGATGCCGACGTCTTCGTTGGTGTGGTGGTCGTCGATTTCGAGGTCGCCAGTGGCTTGGATATCGAGGTCAAATAGCCCGTGGGAGGCGATTTGGTTGAGCATGTGGTCCAGGAAGGGAATGCCGGTGTTGGCATTGCATTGACCGGTGCCGTCGACGTTGAGGGTGACGGTGACATCGGTTTCTTTGGTGGTGCGGGTGACGGTGGCGGTGCGGGTGGGAAATTCGAGATTTTGCATGGTGATTTTGGATATAGGGGCTGTTTGAGTGGTGGCCCTAGTCAGGGTTTTGTGAGTTTGATTGATTGGTTGGAGCGATAGGGGCTGCTCAGGGCTTTCCTCCCTGAAACCCTCCTATTTTGGGGGCCTAACTCCCCCACCCCCCCCGAAACATAGGGTTTGGATAGATGGTTGAGTGTAGTTGCACTGGGTTCTGGTGGGGGGATTACGGTGCTTCGCATGCGCTACGCACCGTAAATGAGTAGTTTGTTTTTGGGGCTCGCTTTTAGGCTTATTTTATCGGGGATCAAGGCTATGTGAATTGCTCCACCCACAACTCACTGCTCCCCTCTGCCCATTACCTAACTAGAACATCCCTTTCAAAACACTGCGAATAATGTCATCGGTAACTTGGTCAGTGACAAAGGCTTCGCCGATGCGTTTGGGAAGGACAAAGCGTACCTTGCCGGATTTGACTTTTTTGTCGCTGCGGAGGGTGATGAGGATGTCGTCAATGCTGATATTGGCGGGCAGTTGGGTGGGTAGGTTGGTTTTTTGAATAATG
>CALHGI010000639.1 GCA_938029995.1 uncultured cyanobacterium
TCGGCTGAGCACGTGCACAGCCGATTTTTTTGTTTATGGCTGTTGCCCTGGCTATGGCCATAAACCATGGGAAAAATCCATCATTAAACCACGGGCACCCAGCCCTAGGGGGAAAATGGGTGTTGGAGCTGGGTCAACAGGGTGTGAAATGGCTGCCAGTTGTTCTCAACTACGATCGGTTCCCAAATAGCTTCAATTTTGGGCCTCAGTAATACCGTCACAGGGTTGTGCTGCCGCAAGCATTGCCCCACTTGCCCCACCTCAGGGGCCGACAGGGTGCTCAAACAGCTGTGATAGTGCAGTCGCCAAGCCTGGAGCAAGGTGGCGGCATCGTCATCGGAGGTCTGGGCCGTCGCCTGGAGGATGTGCCCAGGTCCTTCACTCCACGCCTCTGAAAACTGGCCCGTCAGATCGGTAAAAAAGTCGTGGTAGCCGATGGGGGTGCTTTCCAGCAGTTCCAAGGTGAGCCGTAGTAGCTCATCCCCTAACTCTGGCAATAATTCCTCAAACCCCAGCTTGGCCAGCATTCGCCGTTTGTAGGCTGTGTAATAGTGTTGCCGATAGGTGGTCAGGCCGGTCTCCAGTGCGTCTCCCGACATAATCAGCTTGAGCGGTTTCTGCAACATGGCCAGATTCCACTCGCATATGCGGGGCTGATTGCCATAGCTGTAGCGTCGTCCATAGTCAAAGTATGCCGCCGTAAACCGTGGGTCAAACTGATCCATAAAGGCATAGGGGCCGTAGTCAAAGCTCTCCCCCGTAATGGACATGTTGTCGGTGTTGAGCACGGCATGGCAAAAGCCCACCGACATCCATTGCGCCGCAAGCTGGGCCACCCGCTGCACCAGCTCGCCATAAAACTGGCCATAGCGTTCCTGGGGATCTTGCACCGCCAGGAGGTGCGCGTAATAAACCTCAATCACATGATCGAGTAAGGGCTGCATCAGGTCGCTGCGGCCTAGATAATGCAGTCGTTCAAAGGTGCCAAAACGAATGTGGGACTGACTAAAGCGCACCATGACGGACGCTCTTGTCGGCGATGGTTCATCCCCTCGCCAGAGCTGCTCCCCCGTTTCCACCAAGCTCAGGCAGCGGGATGTATTCACCCCCAGGGCATGGAGCGCCTCAGATGCGAGAACTTCTCGCACTCCACCCTTTAGGGTGAGGCGTCCGTCTCCGTTGCGAGAGTAGGGCGTAGTGCCCGAGCCTTTGGTGCCAAAGTCATATAGTTTCCCATCGGTGCCCCGCACCTGGCCATAGAGAAACCCCCGACCATCCCCCAATCCGGTGTTGTAATCGCCAAACTGATAGCCGTGGTAGCGCAGGGCCAATAGCGGCGACCGCTGCTGAAACTGGCCAAAGGCCTCAACAAAATCAAAGTCACTAACAGAATCAGGCTGCAGCCCTAGCTTGGGTAACAGGTCATCATTGCGAAATCGTAGAATGTGTTGCGGAAAATCGGCGGCGGCAACAGTGTCGTAGTAGTCATCCCCTAGGGCCTCTAAGGCAGGCTCATAGGTCAGTTGCAAAAATGAATTCTCGGTCACTAAGATCGCAAGGAACAGGCTCTAACTAGTATCTCTTAAGGATGTTGTCTATTGATCGGCGGATGGAACTATACAGCCCTAAACATTGGTTTTGTGTAACTTTTTCACGGCATTTCTGAAGCCTAACACCACAAAAATGTTGGAGAGGGTGAGGAAAAATTCGGCACTCCCGTGGAGCCAATCCACATTGGCTAACTCTGACCCATAGGCTTGCTGGGCATAGATGCCGGCGGGAATGGTTACGGCCACAAAGACGAGCAGAATATAAAAGCCAATTAGGGCTAGGCGGGGAGTTTGGCCAGATTTGGTGACAAAGTAGAGAAACCCTAGATAGGGAAATAGGGACACCGCAAATAATGTTTCCTTAGACACGGGCCTGCCTCCAGATGTACCAGGCAGCGGCGCAGGCGGTACAGTTGCCGACGACGGTCATGGCTGCTTGTAAAATCACTAACCACCCGAGGGAGGGTGAATTATCGAAAAAGTGCCAGGTGCAGGCACACATGGCGCTGATTAGGGCCGGTAGCATGCCCAAGGAAAGCCATTTCCAGGCAGGCCAACCGCTGACATCGGCGAACTGCCAGATGAAATAGATGGCGGCGATCCACTCAATCACGCTGGAAACATGGACCATCCAAGTGGGTAATGAGAGCGCATGCATAGGCAAAAAGGCAATGGGCATGTAGTGTGGGCATTGCCCACCGTCCGATGGTGAACGGGCAAGGCTTCGCGATAATCTTAGCAGGACAGTAAGGGAACAACGGGGTAAACATGCGAGCAGTGCTGTGTGGATACTATGGCATGGGTAATGGCGGCGACGAGGCCCTGCTGGCAACGCTGCTGCAGTTGTTGCCTAAGTCTGTTACTCCCCTGGTGCTCTCTGGTAACCCCGAGGAAACAGCCCAACGCCATGGTGTGGAGGCGGTGCCACGGAAATCGTTGACGGCTGTTGTGTCGGCCCTACGTCGTTCCCAGGCCTTTATTTGGGGCGGGGGTAGCCTAATGCAGGATGCCACCAGTGCGGTGAATCCTTTTTATTACGGTGGCCTGATGAAGCTGGCCCAGGGCCTGGGGCTACGCACCATTGCCTGGGGCCAGGGGATTGGTCCCTTGCATCGGCGCAGTAGCCGTTGGATTACCCGTTGGGCTTTGCGCCATTGTGATGCGGTCAGTGTGCGAGATGGGGCTTCGGCTCAGCTGTTGACCGATTGGGGCATTCCCTGTCAGTTAGCGCCAGATCCGGTGTGGGCCCTGAAGTCGTCGCATTTTCCGGCCGGGTTTGTTGATTTGCCCACACCACGGGTGGCCGTGGCCCTGCGCGGTCATGTGCACCTGACCCCTGCCCGCTTGGCCCATTTGACCCAAGCCATTGCTGATTTTCAGGCCGCTACCCAGACCTGTGTGGTGCTGCTGCCATTTCAGCCGGTGAAGGATGGTGCGATCGCAACCCACATTGCCCAGGCTCTCCGTGGCCCCCACGAAATTATCCAGGTGACCGACCCAGCCCAGCTGAAGGGAGTTTTTCGCGGCATTGACCTAGCCATCTCCATGCGGTTTCACGCTGTGGTGATGGCGGTTGCCGAGGGCTGTCGTTGTTTTGCCATCAGCTATGACCCCAAGGTCACCCAGATTGTTCAAGAACTGTCCCTGCCGGGTTGGGGATTGTCCCCCGCAGACCCCCTCCCCCCCATTCCAGACAATGCCAGCACCATGACCCAGCAATGGCTTGACCATTACGACCGTGGTGAGGGGCTGGAGGATAGGCAAGTGCGTTCTCACATCGATCGCGCCCTATTACACGCTGCTTTACTCAACGACACCCTGGTCAACGGCACCCAGGCCAAACCACTCTGAACCCCATCCCACCTCCGTAATTTCCCTGGCCGTCCAGTCTCTGACGCGCTGCTTTTTTGTAAGGCAATGTGAAGCAGCTTAACTTTTAATACATTTTCTATAATGGAAGAAATGTCTGTATCCCAGGGTTTATGGGCATTTCTTTGCAATTGACTGGTGTCAATCAAATTTTCTGTGTTAACACTATGGAGAGATTAGCGTAAGATGCCATCGTCTCCGCTTTATAATTGCGGTGCTCTACAATGTCTAACCCAGCCAGGTCAAGCGATAACCCCTCCGAGCAAGGGGGTAATCCCCAGGATGTTTTGTCCCATGGGGCACAGTTATCCGTTGAACAATCAGATAACAATGGCTGGCAGACCGTTAATTTCCCAGGCACAGTAGCTGCCGATCAACTCTCAGGGCCCACACCTCATTTGCGGACCAACGCTATGGATTCTTCGAGCACTCGTCAAACTAACAGTCCCTCTAAGTCCAGTCGTCAGGACTCTACCACCGAGCTGTCTAGCCAGCGTGAAGCTGAGTTGCTCAATTTGGTACGGGACCTGAATGAATGCAATGATGTGCTGTTGGCCAAGGTGTCCCAGTTAGAAGAGTCTCTTGAGCGATCGCAAGCGGCCCTCCAAGCTGAGATTGACCGCGCTGGCCCACCCGTGGGCGATCGCGAGATTGTCCAACTAGTGACGGAACTCGAACAAAGTAATCAGTCGCTGCAGCATTATCAGCTGCGTAGCGAAACCCTACAAAC
>CALHGI010000640.1 GCA_938029995.1 uncultured cyanobacterium
CCCTACCGAAAAATGAGGCCCCATCATCTAATTTGGACCCGGAAATCATTTGGACCCGGAAATCACTAACGGTTTTCCGCCGTAATCGCATCCAAAATTTCTTGGGCACCGGCTTCTTTGGCCCGCTTTGCCAGGGTGGTACCCATGGCATCGGCCGTGTCTACCGGACCAGAGATGCTGTCTTGCACTAGGGTCTGGCCATCTAGGCTGGCGATAATGCCAGTCAGGGTTAGGTTATTTCCTTCGATCACGGTGTTGACACCAATGGGGACCTGGCAGCCACCTTCTAGCTCTCGCAAAAAGGCACGTTCTGCATAGCAGCGTTGGGCTGTGGGCACATGCTCCAGGGTTTTAATGACGGCCAAAATATCCTCATCACCGCTGCGGCATTCAATCCCTAGGGCGCCTTGGCCCACCGCATGGAGAGAGATTTCCGCTGGCACCACCTGCTGAATCCGGTCACCCATGTCTAAGCGCTTTAAACCGGCGACGGCCAGAATAATGGCATCGTACTGGCCTTCGTCTAATTTGCGGAGGCGGGTGTTGAGGTTACCCCGGATATCCTTGAACTTGAAGGAGGGGAAATGATGGCGCAGCTGTGCCAAACGGCGTAAGGATGAGGTGCCAATGATGGCTCCTTCGGGCAGCTGGTCTAGGGTTTTACCGGCGTGCTTTTCGTGCACCACTAAAGCATCAGCAGGGTCTTCGCGTTCACTGACGCAGCCTAGCATTAGGCCGTCGGGGAGACGGGTGGGCAGGTCTTTCAGGGAATGTACGGCAAAATCGATGCTCCCGGCGAGCATGTCGTCCTCTAGTTCTTGGGTAAAGAGGCCTTTATCACCAATTTTGGAGAGGGAGACATCTAGAATTTTGTCCCCTTTGCTTTCCATGGTTTTAACTTCAAAGTTAATCTCAGGGAAGCGTTTTTGTAGCTCACCTTGCACCCAGTGGGTTTGCACTAGGGCAAGCTGGCTTTTACGAGAACCAATCCGGATGGTACGGGTTGCTACATTTGGGGACATAGTTAACAGATTTGTTATGGTTAGACAGCCAGCAAAGGCTTGCTGACAAGAGAGTTACACAAGATCTTAAGATTACAGCACAGACGACCGCCCAAGGTCGCAAAGCAGCGCGAGTACAAAGTTCTGTAAATGAGTGTTTATTTTGGTTTACGAAAGCGGCAGTGGTTCCGTTCCTTTGGCAAGCAATTGGCCGGTGGTTTTGCAGCCGTAGCGTTGGCTGCGCTTCCAGCCCATGGGCAGCGGCTGGACCCGGTTGTGTTAGATGCTTTTTTAACCAATCCTTTGGCCGTAGAGCCTAGGGACCCCTTACTCCCTACGACGGAGGTGGATCGCCCCCTCAGCCCCTTAGAGCTTTATGACCTAGAACTAGAGCTGTTTCGGCTAGATGAGCAAGCCCGAGCCTTGCAGGTGGCTGGTCAACCGGATGAGGCTTTTGCTCTCTGGATGCGGGAGGTACAGCTGCGTCGTCTATTTGGCCTGGAGGCAGAACTAGAGGCTTTAGACCGCATTGGTCAGCAGGCTTGGAATGCCCAACGGTCTCAGGAAGTTCGGTTGATGGCGGTGCGGTTAAATCGCATCTGGGAGGCGGAAAAGGCGATGGCCCCCCTGGAGCGGGTGGAAACGATCGCTAAGATTGCCCAAACCTTGCGCATGCGGGACACGTCCACGGACATTTACCGGCAGCTGGTGCAAATGACGGCCGGTGATGAAGCGGTGCACCATGGCTGGGTTGTGGTGCTGGCGAGTCACCATCTAGATTGGTTTGAGTTTGAGCAGGCGTCGCCTCTTTATGTGCAGCTGGTGTCTAGGGCCAAGGCCCAGGGCAATACCCTGGAGCACATCCAGTATTTGAATGATCTGATCTACAGCTACCAAGAAGCGAAGAACTACGCCCAAGCGTTGCCCGTGCAAACGGAGCTACTGAAGCTGTATCGGGCTACGGGGCAAAGTGATCGGGAGCCGCCCCTCGAAATTGATATGGCTCGGAATTTTCGAGCTTTGGCTGCCGATGCTAAGGCGCTGGAGTATTACAACCTTGCCTATGTCACTGCCCAGCGCCTAGAGCTGTATGGCCATATCAGCACGGTCCTTAGGGAGGTGGGTGATCTCTATGCCGTCCAGGGGCGCACCAATGAAGCCCTCACCATGTATAACCTCTTGGTGCGGGCTGAGCAGCAAGCCTACAACCAGCACGGTATTTTGCAGGCCTATGACCGGTTGGGTCAGCTGTATTTGAGGATTGATGATACGGATAATGCTTTGGTTGCTTTTCGGGCCGGGGTGGCGTTTTCGGAATCCCTCAAGTATCGCGAAGCGTATTTTCGGGGGCAGGTGGCTAAGCTTAGCTTGGATACTCCATCCACTGATGAGCCCGGGGCGGGGGATACTCCGAACCTGGGGGATACTTTACGCGACGATTTGAGGGATAATCCACCCTTTGATGTGCAACCGGTTGATATTGAGCCGACGGATGTGGACCCTGGGGATATTGCGCCCGTAGACCCAGAAATATCCCCCCCACCGCAGGATCAGCCGGATGTGGAGATTATCAGTGATGAAACCATTGATGTGACGCCCGAGGAGCTGCCTGTAGATCCGGCGGCGGTTGAGCCCTAGGTGTAGTTTGTACCGATGGCGCCTACATCAGCAGTTTGCAGCCAATCATCCCCAGTAACACCAGCACCATGCGTCGAAACGCGTCGGCATTGACGTATTTGGAAAGCCACGTGCCTAACACGAGTCCAATGATGAAAAAAGGCGATGCGTAGCCGACTTGGGTCATGAGGGGGCCGTCAAAGTGGCCTTGCCAGAAGTGGGTTGCGATCGCAACCGATGACATGACACAAAAAGCCCCTGGCAAATTGCCTTTAAATTGTTCAGGGCTCCACTGATTACAGTTGGCGTAAATCACAATGGGCGGCCCCCCCGTATTAAACGCACCGGTCAGCACCCCGGACGCCGCGCCAAACGCGTAGGCCCACGGTCGTCCCGTTAGTTCGGGCAGGGTGAGCTGTAGCCACGAGTAGGCCACATAGGCCAACACCAACGCCCCTAACCCCTGTAAGGCCAAATGTTCGGGCACATATTTTAGACCCACCACACCAATGGGAATAGTCACCAAGGCGGCGAGCGAAAGGTCCAAGATACGTGACCACTCAAAACTATCCCGGTGATGCCACCATAGAGCAATA
>CALHGI010000641.1 GCA_938029995.1 uncultured cyanobacterium
GGGGCAAGGCCCAATATCCTAAGCCCCCGGTCACCTTAACGACTAAACAATAGCCAAATGCCCACCAGGGAAATGAGCGCTCCACCGGCCGCTCGAACCGTCACCCGCTCCCCGATGACGAGGGCCATGGGTAACACCATAATGGGGCTGGTGGCAAGGAGCGACTGGGCAATGCCCGCGGGGGCATATTTCAGGGCGATTTGCTGGAGCCAGATGGCCAAGTAGGTGCCAAAGAAAGCTGCGATCGCAACGCCCCCCAGCAACCGCCCGGACGGACGAATAAACAACTGCGGCTCAAACGGCCGCGATTTCACCCGCCACAGTTTCACCCGCCACAGCAGCAATCCCCCAATACACACCAGCCCCGCCGACAACCGCAGCAAACTACTCCACAACGGGTCCACGGCCGTACCCGCCAGAGCCGCCCGTGACAGCACACTGCCCGTGGACTGCCCTAGGGCCGCCATAACGCCAAGGATAATCCCCTTGCCAGGGTTAGCCATGCCAGGGCTAGGCACACCAGAGTTAGCGCTCCGTTCACTCACCACCCCCATAATTCCAGCCACCGTCAATGCCATCCCAAGCCACGCCAGTGCCGACAGCTGCTCCTGCAAAAACACCAGGGACATCAGCGCCGCCATCGGTGGGGCCAGCATCTCCAACAGCAGCGCCTGCCGTGCCCCCAGGGCATTCACCGTGGCAAAATAAGCCGTATCCCCCAGGCCAATGCCCACCGCACCGCTAATCAGCAGCAGCACCACAGACCCCATGGGCAATGACGTTAGCAACTGTTGCCGCACCGCCAATGTGAGCACAATAAACCCAATGGCCATCGCCCCCTTAATCAGATTCAGGATCAACGGCGATAGCTGTTTCCCTAACCGACCAAACATCAGCGTCGCAAACGCCCACAGTGCCGCTGCACTTAACGCCGCAAATTCCCCTTGAAACATCAATTATTTTTTCTAGTTAAAATCTAGAGTGCGAATGGTTTAGCCCCTTACCCTTTTCAGCTAGCTGAGCATTTTGAGCGCATGGGGCATGCTAAAGCAGCGTACGATATAGCAAATATCCCCATGCATTAGGATATTTATGCGTCAGGTTAGCCGCTGTAACTGAAGGCGTTCAGGGATATCACATTGTATTGACTAACCTGACAGATGATATACCCAATGATGCCTAGGGCCTCGGCCCAAAGCCAATACCCATGTCAGTTGCTTTAAACCTTGACCAAACCGCCAACCAGCATCACGCCACAAATCAACCCTGCCCCGCCCTATCCCCGGCCCTCAAGTCTCGCCTAGCCACCCCATTAAAAATTGGCACCGTCGAGGTCCATAGCCGCGTGCTGCAATCCCCGCTGTCTGGGGTCACCGATCTCGTCTTCCGTCGGCTCGTACGTCGCTATGCCCCCCAGTCCATGATGTACACCGAAATGGTCAGTGCGGCCGAACTGCACCACGTCCGCAAGCTCCCCCAGGTAATGGAAGTGGACCCAGACGAGCGGCCCATCAGCATTCAATTATTTGACCGACGCCCTGAGTTTCTAGCAGAAGCCGCCAAAAAGGCCGTGGCCCAGGGCGCTGACACCATTGACATCAACATGGGCTGTCCCGTCAATAAAATTACTAAAAACGGCGGCGGCTCATCGCTGCTGCGGGACCCTGACACCGCCGCCCGCATTGTGGAAACCGTCAGCGCCGCTGTCCCCGTACCCGTCACCGCCAAAACCCGCATCGGCTGGTCCGAGGAAGATATCAATGCCCTAGCCTTTGCCCGGCGACTCGAATCCGCCGGGGCCCAAATGCTCACCCTCCATGGCCGCACCCGTTCCCAGGGCTACAACGGCACCGCCGACTGGAGCTGGATTGCCAAAGTCAAACAGGCCCTATCCATTCCCGTCATCGCCAACGGCGATATTTTTTCAGTGGACGCCGCCCTTGATTGCCTGGAGCAAACCCAAGCAGACGGAGTCATGTGCTCCCGTGGCACCCTGGGCTATCCCTTTCTAGTCGGAGAAATTGACCATTACCTTAAAACCGGAGAGCGCCGCACTCCCCCCACCGTTATAGAGCGGTTGCGCTGTGCCCAAGAACACCTGATTATGCTGGCGGAATACAAGGGCAAAAGCGGGATTCGCCAGGCCCGCAAGCACATGGCCTGGTATGCCAAAGGCTTTGACGGAGCCGCCGAACTACGGGAAAAGCTGTGTCGGATTGAATCCGTAGAAGCAGGCTGTGACCTATTGGAGGATGCCATTACGGTAATCTCCCCAGAAAGTTGCCACCATAGCCCCCGAAAGACCGCTATAGTGTAAGCATTTTCTAGAAGCGTTTCCCGGGCTAGTATCAGCATGTCTTACGCCACCTACAGTTCCAGAGCAGATATGGGCGAACTCCGTCGTTTACGTAGTCTGCTGCCCCCAGAACTGCAAAGCTGGGTTACGGTAGAACCCGCCATGGATGTAGGCCCCCCCCTGATTACATCCGAAGAGCTAGGCAAGGACCAGGTTGAAGTTCAGATTGACCTACCCAAGTGGGAGCAGCTAGCCATTGACCAGCGCAACCTCCTGTTTTGGCACGAGGTGGCCCGCGTTCAAAACGATACAATTCCCCGCGATGGTTGGGAAATGGCGGCCTTAGCCATTGGCCTAGGGGGTGCCGTGGGGGAACTGTGGGTTCAAGACGGCCTCCTACTGCTCCTAGCCATGGGCCTCTGCGGCATTTCTGGCTGGCGGCTCTACAAGCGCAATAATGCCGAGAAAACCCTCAAAGAGTCCATGGACGCCGATGAGAAAGCCATTGCCCTAGCCACTCGGTTTGGCTACTCATTACCCAATGCCTATAAGAGTCTGGGCAGTGCCCTCAAAACCCTAATTGAGCAAACCCCAAAGAAAAAGCAGCGGGATCGATATGTGAAGCGGTTGGAAGCTCTAAAACGCAGCGCTAACCGAGCGAAGGATCGAATTCGTTCTGAACGAGACCCGTCACGAGCTTACTAAAAATTTAAAAATCTCCAAAAGTCATTGCACAAAGATTATTAATTGTGCAATGACTTTTTTGTTTGTTTCAACGAATTTCTTTTGGGAAAATTATCCTCCATATGAAAATCTTCTACTAGTCAAGTAGGATTCAAACTTTTTCTATGAAGAATTCGCCCATGTACCTGGAGACTTTCATACAAATATTATAAAGATTGTTTTAGAAGAGTTTTCTCAACCTTCAAGTCCCTTATCATACAGACGGTTATTGATGTAGTGTTCCTGTGTCACATGCGAAAGTCTAAGAGTGTGACATCCTGTTTGACAAGTTTCCTGGAGAATAAGTAATTAGAATCAGGAAATATCTGAAGCTAAATGTTATGGGTCACAAACCATTTTTCTATTACGTATTCATCAGCAACATCTAAGCCGAGCTGTCTTAAATTATTGACAGGTGACAGTTTTTAAATTCGGTCCTTAAGGATTGCTTTATGTTTCTCCCAGTAAATACTGTTTAGCCAAGATCTTTGGATCTTATAAAAGCAGTTTGGGGAACTCTTTGCTTAGCTTGCGTCTAACAGCAAGGAAGTAACTATATAACTTGGATCGTTTACGAAAAACCTGTCGGCCATATTGTAGGACCGTATACGGAGGCTTTGGGAGGCTTTTTCTCTAGGCCTCGGTGATTCGGCCATCAAGGTTTTAGTCCTGCTCCCGCTTGTTGCTTATTTGTTGGCCACGACATTAGTAGTCAGAGCAATTTTCATGCGTATACTCATTTATTCATACAATTACCACCCGGAACCCATCGGTATTGCCCCACTGATGACCGAGTTGGCGGAAGGGTTAGTTACCAAAGGCCATGAGGTAAGGGTCGTAACGGCGATGCCGAACTACCCCCAGCGCAAGATTTATCCTGAGTACCAAGGCCAATTTTTCTGCGAGGAGGTGCGTAATGGCGTTAAAATTCAGCGCTGCTACGTAGCGATTCATCCCAACCCTGGCGTGGTGACCCGTGTGTTACTCGATGGCAGTTTCGCCCTACTGAGCTTTTTCCATGCGCTCAAAGGGTGGCGGCCCGATGTTATTTTGTCCACCAGCCCATCCCTCCCGGCCTGTGTTCCTGTGGCCCTACTTAAGTTGATCTACGGTTGCCCAACCGTACTCAACTTGCAGGACATTCTGCCCGAGGCGGCTGTACGCACCGGACTGATTAGCAATAAAGTGGCTATCCGAGTTTTTGAGATCCTAGAAAAATTCGCCTATGCCAGTGCCACACACATCAGTGTTATTACCGATAGCTTCTCCAAAAACTTAGTCAGTAAGGGCGTTCGTCCCAGTAAGCTCAAACGTATTTCCAACTGGGTGGACACCAATTTTATTCGCCCCCTGCCGAAACAGGACAATCAATTTCGACAACAGCATGGGCTTGAAGATAAATTTGTTGTTCTTTATTCCGGCAATATTGCCCGCACCCAGGGCGTTCGTACCATCATCCATGCAGCTGATGCCCTACGGGATATTCCCGACATTGAGTTTGTTATTGTGGGTGAAGAACGTCAACTTGAGGACTTGGAAAATTTACGGTATGAGTTAGGGGTCAACAATGTTACCCTGTTGCCCTTTGCCCCCCGCAAAGAACTGCCCACCATGCT